>PMEC01000142.1:0-681 GCA_003155705.1 Bacteroidales bacterium | reverse complement strand
TTGGTTGAGGCATTAATTTCTAAATCCTCAGACAGCTTTTAGTCGCCATGTAGCTTGTATTTTTCCTCCGGTCTTCAATTTGAATAGCTGTCTCAACGTAAGGCTTCTCGCCAGATATTTAAATCCGCTCATTTCGGAGTATTTTACTTTAGCTTCTTTGTCGATTACAAATCCCATGTCTTTGAAGAACATTTCTGCTTCTTTAAAACTTTCAAAACTTTTGCCTTCCGTATCATGTTGTTTATTAAACTCCATTATTTTATCATTGAATTTAAGGCCAAGTTTTTGATCCTTGTTCTTTAGGCCAATATCAGCAGTAATCCAGTAACCCCCACGTTCCATAAGAATATCATGAATAATTGAGCAGAGTTTTGACTTTTCCTGTTTATCAAGGTATACTAAGAGCCCTTCATTAACAATAGCTACTTCACCTTTAGGAAAGAGACCAATTAATTCATGAAAGTTCTTTTCATCNNAGAGCATTTAAAGGTAATAACTCCAATTTCCCATTGATATTGAATCCATCTTTTGTCAAGTGGTTGACAAATTTCTTTTTAGCGGTTATTACATCCGGTAAATCGGTATCTATGTAATGAACTGCTTTTCGTTGAGTATAATCCAAACTACGAAAAGAATATCCTGAAGATATTTCTAAGATATTTTTAATTGTCAGATCATTCA
>PMEC01000250.1:8426-11542 GCA_003155705.1 Bacteroidales bacterium | reverse complement strand
TTCTTCCTTCAATTATTAAAACGCCGCCCTTGCAACTGGCATTTTCAGACTGGTACCACTGCAACTCATTGTTTCTCACAAAGCCATTTTCATATCTCCAGACTGAGGAGTCGGGTTTACCTTTTATATTGAACTCATCATTCCAGATCAGTGTCATCCCATTGATTACCTGTGGTTTGTTAAAGTCTGGCTTAAATGCATCTACCTGAGCTGGTAGAGATCTGTTTAAACCAAGCAAGATTAAAATCAGAATGGCTTTGGAACAGTTTTTCATAATAACATAATTTGTCTTGCTGTCTTGCTGTCTTGCTGTCATAAATTTTTGTATGCCGCACGTTTATACTTCGAAATACTTCCTTTTAAAATAGAGAGCAACATTTACGAGTGCGATCATAACCGGAACTTCAACCAATGGACCAATTACCGCAGTAAATGCTTCTCCCGATTTTATACCGAATACAGCAATTGCAACTGCTATTGCCAGTTCAAAATTATTGCTTGCAGCCGTAAATGAAAGTGTTGCTGTTTGTCCATAGGTTGCACCAGCTCTTCTGCTGATGAAAAAGGAAAACAAAAACATGATCAGGAAATAAACTATCAGAGGGATGGCTATCAACACAACATCCAACGGTAATTTGACAATATATTCACCTTTCAGTGAGAACATTACCAATATGGTAAATAACAAGGCAATAAGAGTGATCGGGCTTATTTTGGGAATAAACTTACTATGATACCACTCCTTGTTTTTAACTTTGATTAAAATGAAGCGGGTAAGGAAACCGGCAATAAATGGTATTCCGAGATATATAAAGACACTTCTTGCTATTTGTCCGATTGTTATATTCTCAACAATAGAATTAGTCGGTACTCCAAACCATCCCGGTAAAATTGCAATAAACACCCATGCATAAACCGAGAATAACAGGACCTGAAATATTGAATTAAATGCCACTAATCCGGCACAATATTCTGTATCTCCTTTTGCCAGGTCGTTCCAGACTATAACCATTGCTATGCAACGGGCTAGTCCAATCAGAATAATACCATACATATATGGAAGGTTTGCATTGTCCTTCCCGGGAAATAGTTTGAAGAAAACAATTGCCAGTGCAAACATTAGAACGGGACCAATAATCCAATTTTGGATCAGTGAGAGACCCAGAATTTTAAAATTCCTGAAAACGCCTCCCAATTCTTCATATTTAACTTTTGCCAGTGGCGGGTACATCATCAGAATTAAACCAATGGCAATAGGAATATTGGTTGTGCTTTCAGGAGATGATTTTATTGAATCCCAGAATGTTGCTATTGATGGGAAAAAATATCCGGAAAAGACACCGATAAACATCGCCAGAAATATCCAAATAGTCAGATATCTGTCGAGAAATTTTAGTCTTGGTTTCATATTATAATAATTTGAAAATTTGAAAATGAATGAATAATGTGTTCCTGAGATTAATTCGATTTAGAAGAACTTACCAACTTTAACAACAATTTGAATTTTCATTACATCCGCATGTTGGTTCGCTGTTTCTGAGAATACCATTTATAATACCTGCGGCACAGCCAACACCTGAATTCACTGAGATTGCATTTACAGGACAATTAAGTGAACAAGCGCCACATTCCATGCAATAATCGCGTCTTATAATATGAGCTTTCCTTCCAGAGAGTTCAAACACCTCATGCGGACATACTTTAATGCATATACCGCAGCCATTGCATGTTTCTTCACATAACTTAAGTGTTACAACATCGGACAGGTAGAGCTGATCTCTCATAATATTTAATTTAATAGTTTACTGATGATCAATAATATAATCCCAACCACAGAAAAGATTATCTGCAATGGAACTGCAACTTTCATTTCTTTTTTGACTCCTGAAAGCGAGGTAAATGTGGAAGAACCCGTAAAGTTCATGGCCATAAAGGAAGAAATAACAGGGATGATTGTGAACCATGCAATTTTTTCATAAATATTATTGCCTGTTCTGCTGAAATGGAATAAGATAAAAGCAACTATCAGGCCGGCAATAAAACCTTTCAGGGAAAATTGTCTTCCGGGAAGATATGGTAAAAAAAGCGGTGTAATTATTATCCCGGAAGAGTAGGCTATAAATACATTCAGTATCGCCCCCAGACCACTTTCATCCATATTATTTACTACATGACCTCTGCTAATAAATGAAATCAGGAAAACCAATGCAAATGCTCCGAGAAGGTAGAACTTACCGTACATAAAATCATTTGGAATAAGCTTTAAGCGGTCAATAAAATTAAAAGTCACTTTACGCATTTCCCTGTCTGCCCTGTAACCGTCAGAAATAAATTTCTTAATATCAGAAGCCCTCACGGGACCATAATGCACATTAAAACCTGTTTCCTCCTTAATTTTATGTGCCGCAACACCAACAGCTCCAAGCTGAGGAAGTATTATCCTTTTATGGCTGACTATTTTGTCCAATGAGATTGATTTAATTTTTGTTATGAGTTCTTTTGTCCCAAAGGTTCCTTTGCCTGCAGCACACCAAACGTTAATCCCTTTTGTATCCAGCACGAGTATCCAACCATTTATTCCCTGAAGGTTTTTCCGGAGAGTATCAAATGATAATTTGTAATTCGCTGTGATGAAGACATCTGATAAACTATCTGGTGATCCAATTGCATATAAACCTGGTGTAACTTTGTAATTGTCACGGTTAATACCCCATCTAACCATTATTGCTCCAAAATAATCCCGGACATTAAGTTCTGAAGTTACACGGGGAACAGAATTACCTGAAGACATGACATTACCGGTTATAAAAAAGTCATTCATTTTAAATCAAAAAATCTTTATAAAATTTATAGAAGATAGTTTTTATTTCATCCCTGATCCTACGGAATTCATTCATAATCTGTTCTTCCGTACCTGAAGAATGTGATGGATCTTCGAAGCCGAAGTGCATCCTATGCTTCACCTTTCCAAGAAAAACAGGACATGCTTCATTTGCATCATCACAAACTGTTATTACAAAGTCCCATTTATCATTAACATATGCCTCCACTGACTTTGGCGAGCTTTTACTAATGTCAATGCCGGATTCCGACATTGCCTGAATTGCTCTTGGATT
>PMEC01000250.1:0-8351 GCA_003155705.1 Bacteroidales bacterium | reverse complement strand
ATGTATTTCCCTCATAAATGATTCTGAAATCTTAATTAATTCCTTTATTTTTTCAAGATTCAGACAATAACAGGTTTTAGCTCCCTTTGTTGTTCCGACGATCAGTCCTGCGTCTTTTAGTTCTTTAAGGTGTTGATTTACAGTTGTCCTTCCNNAATGGCCAACCTGGCGGGATGAGCCAAGGCTTTGTAAAGTTCCGCACATCCCTGAAGCTCTAAGCTGAACAACTCAATTTTTGAATAAGCCATGAAAGTAATTTATTTTGACGTAAATATACGTTAAATATTAATATGACGTATAATTACGCCAATAAATGTAAAGGATACATTTATTATTACTTTTTATTCAGCTTCTCGCAGGGACAAGGTACTGATTTGATTTTCCTGTATTTACGCTGAGTAGCACAGCCATCAGTCACAATGAGAACCATAATTATTAAAAACAGTAATATCCGGAAATTGATTTCCGGTTTATAGGTCCTTAGTTTTTTAAGCACCGGACTGAATATTTATTGGTTTTTTCTGTTCCGTGCACATCTGCAATATCATCTTTCCTGGAGATATCAACTACCGGAGTTTTAATTATAACCAGGTAGCTTAAATACTCTGCATTATCTTTATCATATTCTGTTGAAGTCCAGAAATAAGCACTTTCGTCCATTTCAGTAAAAGTTCCCTCATAATCCTGCATACCGCCGAGCTGAGTACCTAATGAAACTGTGTCTGATTGTTTTTTCTTCCATTTTCCTGTCTGATCATAATAATCAACCAGTTTCCGATATTCTGCGCCGGTCGGAAGATGCCATCCCGCAGGGCACACTTTCATTGCAGTTTTCCAATTATATAAAACGCCATATATTCTGTTATTATTTGGGTCATTATCAAAAGAGTAAGCTCCATCAGGCGCCTTATATCTCAGGTTTTCGACCATCCATATTGAATTATCTATTGTCAGTGTCTTATAAGTATTCCCATCCCTTGGGTCAGTAAGTTTTTCCTGCCCAGATATATTAATTATCAAAACACAGAAGAACAGGAAGAAAAATATTCTTTTCATATTTTCAATTTTTTCATTACCCTTTAAAAATCTGAAATGATTATCCGCAAATTTTATACCACAAAAACAATTTAAGAACGATCGGCAAATTTAAAAGTTGTGTTTGTATTTAACAGTTTAAAAGTAAAATTGTTTTTAACCATCTGACAGCCAGAGGCGAAAGTTTTAAACAGTTGTATGAAAGGTTTTTAAGGGGTTAATGGCTAAATGCTGAAATGCTGGTTGAAAATATTTTTCAGAAGCATTTTGAAGATAAAGGTCATTTTTTCTTCTTCACGATCTGAAATGCTGCACCGATCTGGACAAAATAATTATTATTGGGGTCAGAAAGGTCGGCACCCAGGGTCATGTCGACCTGGTAATTATCACCGGCCTGGTAACTAATTCCAAAATCTGTTGCCATGTTTCCATATCCTTTTTCGGGGATGAGTCCGTACAATTCTCCAAATGTCCAGAATTTGTCAAAAGGAGAAGCATACAGACTTAGCACATAATTATAAACAGGAAACGGGTCATTGCCGTTCCAGGCAGCCCCTATATTGGAATAAATTGTACATCTCTCACCAAGCGTATGGCTGGCAGCAAGTTGAATTAAACCGCCAGAGTTTTCTGGCCTTAGACTTTTCAATCCGGCAAAAGGAAGGATAAAAGCAGTTACAAATGATATCTTGGGAAGCAGTTCATTTTGGTCACATATAGCTATCTTACTTCCAATATTATATGAAGTAAGACCGAACAGTGAACTATCGACCTGGTAAATATTATCTGCATTTAAACTGATTTCCACTCTGCCATTAAGACCATACCTCAAAGATGCAGTCGGAAGAAGGAAGTTTTTACAACCCTTGTTTTCACCATACTGAAATCCNNCGGTTTGCAGAAAATGTTGTTTGCCCTGACATTTTTGCAAACAACAGTGCAAATGACAATAGAAAAATTATTCTATTCATTTTAGAAAAATAACCTTTTGAGGTTTGTTCATAGGTTCAAACATAAAAGCAATACCAAAATTAATTAACTTTGACCACTTTAAAAACAGAGAAACTGAGGTAAATATGTCAGAAAAGGACATTTTAAGGCCATATCGCGAAAAACAAGCGGCTTTTGATAAAAGATATCTTGAAATGGCTTTGATCTGGGCNNACACCGTCCGGATTTGAAAATATCTGTGAAGACGAAAATAATGTCACCAAACCGTATGTTCTTCATGCTGAGGCAAATGCAATTACCAAGGTAGCAAAATCCCATAATTCGAGTGAAAATTCAACATTATATGTCACTACTTCACCGTGCATGGAGTGTGCCAAACTTATTATCCAGTCGGGGATAAAAAGAGTTGTTTACTGCAACAGATACCATAATACCGACGGTCTTGATCTTCTTAAACGTGCCGGTATTGAGCTGGTTTTTATTGACCCTGAAAATAATATTTATGAATTACAATAATCCGAAAAGAGGTGTTTCCCTGCCCTTAATTATTTCATTCTCACTTGTAATAGGAATACTTATTGGTATATATCTTCCTGCCAGGAACATGGTTCTGCCTAATGCAGGTGTTAGATTAAAAAACGACAAGCTCAACAATGTTCTCAGGATTATTGAAGATAGTTATGTAGATTCGGTGAACAGAAAAGATCTCGAAGAAGCTGCAATACCTGCCATGCTTAAAAAGCTGGACCCGCATTCTATTTATATACCTGCAAAAGATCTTAAAAGAGCCAATGAACCTCTGCAAGGTAATTTTGAAGGGATTGGCATTTCATTTAACATGCTTACTGATACCATATTGGTTATCGGAACGATACATGGAGGCCCTTCTGAAAAAGTCGGACTTCAGGCCGGAGATAAGATAATTTATATAAATGATTCATTGGTTGCCGGGAAAAAAATCAGTGAGGAAGGTGTTATGGGGATGCTAAAGGGGCCAAGAGGTACCAAAGTTAAATTGAAGATACTCAGAAAGAGCCATGACGACCTCCTTCCTTTTGAAATAACACGGGATAAAATTCCTGTTATTAGTGTGGATGTATCCTACATGGTAAATGAAAGTACCGGGTACATCAAGATAACCAGTTTTTCCATGACGACCTTTGAGGAATTCATGAAAGGATTAAGGGAGCTCAAGGAGAAGGGCATGACAAAACTGATATTGGATCTGAGAGAAAATTCAGGGGGGGTTATGGACGCTGCCACACAGATAGCAAATCAGTTCCTGAAACAG
Organism: Bacteroidales bacterium; assembly: GCA_003155705.1. Lineage (GTDB taxonomy): Bacteria > Bacteroidota > Bacteroidia > Bacteroidales > VadinHA17 > LD21. The sequence continues at coordinate 5,074 of PMEC01000250.1, read as the reverse complement.
GGACAACTCATTGTTTATACGAAAGGACGCTCTCAGCCTCGTAATGATGCTACAGCCACCGGTAAAGGAGAATTTGAAACAGGCGATTTAATAGTTCTTATTGACGAATACAGCGCATCAGCAAGTGAAATACTGGCGGGAGCAATTCAGGATAATGACAGGGGAACAATTATCGGACGTCGTTCATTTGGGAAAGGACTTGTTCAGGAACCGATTATGTTCACAGATGGTTCCGGAATGAGACTCACAATCGCAAGGTATTATACACCAACCGGCAGATCAATTCAAAAGCCCTACAACAAGGGTGTGGATAAATATTATGCAGAACTTAATGACAGGTATGCTAGGGGTGAATTTGAAGTATCTGATAGTATTCATTTCTCTGATTCACTGAAATTTAAAACACCTGAAGGCAGAACAGTATATGGTGGTGGAGGCATAATGCCCGACAAATTTGTGCCGGCCGACACAACCGGAATTTCAGGTTACTTTCTCAAGGTCAGGAATTCAGCTCTTATTTACAAATTTGCAATTAAATATACTGAAAACAACAGGGAAGTTCTGAAAAAATTCACTGAAGCCGGAGAAATGGAAAATTGGCTTGATAAGCAGTTGCTTCTCGATCAGTTTGTAAAATTTGCCTCTGGTAATGGAGTAAAGCCTGATCCGGCCGGATTAAAAATCTCCGGAAAAATCATCCACACTCAGCTTAAAGCCTATATTGCAAGAAATATTATTGATAACAAAGGATTTTACCCAATATGGGAAAAGATAGATTCCACTCTGAAATATGCGATTGATTTTCTGAAGAAGTAAGAGGAAGATGAAATGTGTAACCGCCTTCGCTAAAGCTTCGGCGGTCGAAGGGCGTGAGGAGTGAGCCTCCTATTCAACATTTCAACTCTTACCCGCCATAGCTTTAGCGAAGGCGGGTCTTCAACTTTTCAACAAATTCTGTAATTATCTTAATAGTCCTTCCCTCCTCCTCAACAAACCCCATGTGACCGGAATTTTCAAGGATTATAACTTTCGCACCAGCTGGCAGAATGACTTTTTTCTGAATGGATTGGCAAGGAATATGATTATCCATCGAACCTAAGATCCAAAGACACGGCACAATACCTTTCTCCATGATCGATAACCTTGAAGGTCTCGCAATCATTCCCTTCAGAACCGCAATGATTCCTTCAGCAGATATCCGGGAAGCAATATCTTTTGAATGCAAAAGCTCTTCAGAGAATTTATCTAAATTATTAATTGCAAACATTTTGTTTACGTTGTCGGGATACATCAGGTCCTTTTTACCTGCCATAACTATTTTTATTTCTCTTTCCCTTTTTTTGATTGCTTGAGGCGAATCAGCGAAAGGGTGTGAATGGAACAGGCAGTAACCAGTGAGTCTCTCTGGGAACATTTCCAGAAAAGCAAGAGTGACATACCCGCCGAGAGAATGACCTGCAAGGAAAACTTTATTAATATCAAGGCTATCAAGCAACTCCCTGATCATAGTTGCCATAGACTCCATTGAACTTGACTTTTCAAAAATATCTGAAAATCCATGACCTGGTAAGTCTACTGAAATTATCCGGAATCTTTTCGATAGTTTAGCAGCTAAACTATTCCAGATTTCAGCTGATTCAAGGTAGCCATGAATCAGAACAATTGTACTTCCTTTACCAATATCATAATAGTGAATTTTCCCTTCTTTGTATCTTAAAAAGTTGTCCATCATTTTTTTTCAAAGTTAGCCATTTTCTTAATTATGAGTTATATCCTTTCATGAAAGGGCAATTTGTGCTAATTAGCATACCCGGATAAATTGTTATTGTGATTAAATACAATTATTTTTATAATTAATTATTTCCTTTTGCACTGACAGATCTGTAAATATCTCATGAACAATGGATAAAATAGTGTTTTCCTCGATCTCCAAGAAGTTCGTAATGGCGCTGGCGGGATTGTTCCTTCTGACATTTCTCCCAATCCATTTTGTCATCAACCTTTTGCTCCTTAAAAGCGATCCCGTACCATTTAATAAAGCCGCTCATTTTATGGCTACTTTTCCCGTCATTAAAATTATGGAAATTGTTCTGATGGCGGTGATTCTGATTCATGTCAGCTATGGAATTTTCCTGCAAATCCAGAACTGGCTGGCTCGTCCCGTTGGTTATGCAGGTGGTCAGAGATCAGAGACCTCTTTCTTTTCAAGGTTTATGATCTGGACAGGGGCTTCCATTTTAACTTTCCTTGTTCTTCATTTTTTCAATTTTTATTTTATCAAGCTAGGATTGGTATCAGGAGATCCGGAGAATTTTTATTCTGTTGCACATAATCTCTTTAAGATTCCTGCATATGATTTCATTTATCTCACCTGCTTCCTCTTGCTGGGATTTCATCTCTATCATGCTTTTTCTTCAGCTTTCCAGACACTTGGACTTAACCACAGGATATGGACCCCGGTTGTAAAGGTATTGGCCTGGGTTTATGCGATTGCTATCCCGTCAGGATTTGCCATTATTGCAATCTGCCTCTGGCAATTCAGGTAGAATTAAAATATAAAAATAGACCATGACAAAAATAAACTCAAAAATTCCCGATGGTCCGTTGGCACAGAAATGGACCCGGTACAAAGCATCAGTTAAGCTGGTTAACCCCGCCAATAAGAAAAAGCTGGATATAATTGTTGTTGGCACCGGCTTATCGGGGGCTGGCGCTGCATCGGCACTTGGAGAACTCGGATATAGTGTAAAAAACTTCTGTTACCAGGATTCTCCGAGAAGAGCGCATTCAGTTGCAGCCCAGGGAGGAATCAATGCTGCAAAGAACTATCAGAATGACGGAGATAGTATTTACCGCCTGTTCTACGATATGATAAAAGGGGGAGACTACCGGGCCCGTGAGGCAAATGTTTACAGAATTGCAGAAGTAAGCAATGAAGTGATTGATCATTACACGGCATTGGGTGTGCCTTTTGCACGCGATTACGGAGGAACACTCGATACCCGCTCATTCGGAGGCGTGCAGGTGTCAAGAACTTTTTATGCAAAGGGCCAGACGGGTCAGCAGTGTTTGCTGGGAGCATATTCATCTCTCAACAGGCAGATCAAAAAAGGAACGGTAAAAATGTATCCACGTCGTGAAATGCTTGATCTTGTTGTGATTGATGGTAAAGCAAGAGGAATAATCACCCGGAATTTGTTAACCGGAGAGATTGAAAGACATTCGTCCCATGCTGTTGTTCTTGCTACAGGAGGCTATGGCACAATTTACTATCTTTCAACCCTTGCAGTTAATTCAAATGCCTCAGCAGCATGGAAGGCTCATAAAAAAGGAGCATTCTTTGCCAATCCAAGCTTTGTCCAGATACATCCAACATGTGTTCCACAGCTGAATGAATTCCAGTCAAAACTGACTCTCATGTCGGAATCACTGCGTAACGACGGGAGAGTATGGGTGCCAAAAACAAAAGGTGATTCAAGACCGGCAAATGATATACCAGAGGAAGAAAGAGATTATTTTCTTGAAAGAAGATATCCTGCTTTCGGAAACCTTGTACCAAGAGATGTTGCCTCCAGAGCAGCCAAAGAGCGGTGCGATGCAGGCTTCGGCATCGGGGAGACTGGACTTGCTGTGAATCTCGACTTCAGAGATGAAATAAAAAAGCAGGGTAAAAATTCAATTGAGAATAAATATGGCAATTTGTTTGAGATGTATCACACAATCACCGGTATAGATCCCTATGAAGAACCTATGCGTATTTACCCTGCAGGTCATTATACAATGGGGGGATTATGGGTTGACTATGAACTGATGACTTCAATACCAGGACTTTATGCAATAGGAGAATCCAACTTCTCAGACCACGGTGCTAACAGGCTGGGAGCCAGCTCATTGATGCAGGCAGCCGGTGATGGTTATTTTATACTCCCGAATACAATCAGCAATTATCTGGCTGATGAAATACGGGTTCCCAGAATTCCGACNNCGATAAAGGGAAAGCAGACAGCTGCATCATTTCACAGGCGACTCGGCAAGATTATGTGGGATCATGTCGGTATGAAACGTAATGAAAAGGGTCTTAATGAAGCACTTATACTTGTTCAAGAGCTCGAAAAGGAGTTNNGAGCTACTCATTACTGACGCACTTAACAGAAAAGAGTCATGCGGAGCACATTTCAGGGAGGAATATCAGACTCCGGATGGTGAAGCTTTAAGAAATGACGAACAATTTGCTTACGTCGCTGCATGGGAATATGCAGGAGAAGGCAAAGCACCTATTCTGCATAAAGAAGAGCTCAAATTTGAAGAGGTGGAGATGAAGGTGAGGAGCTATAAGTAGGCGCAGGGCATGGGGTAGAGGGCGGATTACGGAAAAGATAGGGAGAAGGGGTGATTGGGTGAAAGGGTGAATTGGAGAAAAGTTGAAACTCCGTGATAGCCTCCGAGTACTCCGTGTAAATCCGTGGTTAAAAAAACAAGACGAACAGACTTCAATAACAATACTTTAATAAACTGAAATATGAAGCTGACACTTAAGATATGGAGACAGAAGAATGCAAAAACCAAGGGCAATTTTGTGACATACAAAATGGATGAAGTTTCCACGGAAATGTCATTCCTTGAGATGCTTGATGCGTTGAATAAGAAACTTGTTGAGGAAGATAAGGATCCCGTTTCGTTCGACCACGATTGCCGTGAAGGTATTTGCGGATCCTGCGGAATGTATATCAACGGACATCCTCATGGGCCGGTTCCTGCAGTCACAACCTGCCATCTTTCTATGAGGTATTTTAAAGATGGAGACACGATTTGGATTGAACCATGGAGAGCAAAACCTTTTCCCGTAATCAAGGATCTGATAGTTGACAGAAGTGCCTTTGATAAGATACAGATTGCAGGTGGATTTATTTCCATCAATACAGGAGCAGCGCCGGAAGCAAATTCTATTCTTGTCCGGAAAAAGAGGTCTGACGAGGCATTCGATTCAGCAATATGTATTGGATGTGGCGCGTGCGTCGCTGCCTGCAAAAATGCATCAGCCATGCTTTTTGTTTCAGCCAAGATATCTCAGTTT
>PMEC01000060.1 GCA_003155705.1 Bacteroidales bacterium | reverse complement strand
ATTGATTTAAGGTCCTGATTAGAAAGTTGATAAATGAATATTAATAAGTTGATATATGTCAATTATCGTGCGTTGGCCGAGCCACCGAAAAGGCTTTGATGAAAGTTTATTTAATGCTATCAGGCTTAATTTAAATACGTACTAACGGCACGGCAGTTGTGTTAGTAAACGTTACCTGGCGCAGTATCCGGCCTTGGACTTGTCCCGATAGGCCTGGGCACTGTCCCGGTACAAGCCAGGTATGGCGCGGTATTTGCGCCGTCGCGTGCGGCTGGCCGAGGTATCGCATTACGATGACGAAAAGCTTTAGAAGACTGTGAGTTTTAAGCATTTAGTAAACTGTCCAGATAAGGTTTTGCAAATACCGTGACGAGTTTATTGACACAACTGACCGTGTTAGGTTTAGTGCGTGCCCTTAAATTGTCCCGATACATTGTCAATTTATTATAGAGCATTTTTATTATCACGGTCGTATAATCAGTTAACCTCTTTTGCTGACTTTCATTTTATATAGTAAGTCGAAGGGGCTGATCAGTAAATGTGGTTAACTGCAGAGAAATGGTGATCGGCGAATCTAGTTTATAACAATTTGAATACTGTCATTTGACCCTATAACTTGCTTTACCAGTTCCTATCAAATTATAGACAGATACTCCATTAATTGTTATTAATACCGGACCTTTATGGTTTAGATTTAAGTAACTGATTTTAATTGGGTTTTTCCCATTAAAGTAGACTTCCGGATTCCAGTAATATGTTGAACCACTTTGAATAACGGGATCGTTTTCTACATCAAATTTTGTAGGATTATAAAACTCAATATTTGACCGATAAATCTTAATTGGCTGAAGCAAGTTATCATTTTTATCTTTTGATTTCCATTCAGCATTATACCTGTTTAAAGTCGGATCATGAAACATGGTATTGATGAAAATCACTCCCCCGCTTGCTTCCAGACCATAAATAGTACGGCCCTGATTGCCCTTTAGGACTGTTACTGACGCTATTTCAGTTATAGGTATTGTTTTGGCTATCTGCCATCCATGAGAGTATATTGGCATACCATCAAGAACGAAAAGATAACCAACTACTCCACCAAAAAAGGATGTACCTACACGAGATATTACAGCGTCATCTTGAATAGTGGCCAGTGGAATCATTCTACGGATGGCACTCTCTAAATCAAAGGAGGTATGAATAAGCTCCGGGTCAGAACTCTTAATATTCGCATATTTATACCTTTCTTCATATATATTCTGATAGATCTTTTTAATACGTTGATAACCCATAATCCTAACTTCGGGGATCTCAACTGCGGAGTCACCCAGCAAAATTTTATAGTCAATAGGAGGGATTGAATATGTTTCTTTGGGAATCGTTGGCTGAGAATTAATTAACCTGGGGGCTCTAAAGTACTGTGAATTATAGGGGATGCTTAGAATTGCGCTTGTTATCTTCTTTTTATCTTTTGAATCCGGTATCAATGTAACAGTTCTGGAAACTTCCGGGAGGGAATCCAGTGGTAACGAAATATCTTCGTTATTTTTTGAAAGAAGATGTATTGCCGTTGCATCCTCAAGTGAAATCAGATCAAGTTTCTTATTGGAGGGACGGTTTTTTGAGTCGTGTGGAATCTTTATGTTTATCAGATCATAATTGAGTTGTTTTTTCGGATTTATTTCTTTCTGGTTTAAATCCCAGTTATATCTACTCCAACCATAAACCATTGACAGTAAATCTCTATCTTCATTTGTCAAGTTTTCCAGTCCCTTGAAAAGAACTTTAGGCGGTAAATTCTTTTGAAAGTAAGGATTATAATTCAGAGTGTACTCAATCCCGGGAGTGAAAATCTCTCCATCATGACCTGAGATCGAGTCAGACACAGATATTGAGAAAATGCCTTCGGAAGGATTCCCCAGGCCATCTGTTACAGAGATTGTCATTTCGGTTTCTTGTCCCTGACTATAAATTGGATTCCCGGTTTTAACGTTAAATATCAGGTGTTTATCAGCATTTACAAAATACAAACGTTCTGCAAGTGGCTTGAGATCTTTATTAAAAAGAGTTATTTGAGCAATCCCTGAGAGCAGCTGGTCTGTTTCGACCACCATTCGTTGTTTCTTACTCAATATCAGATCCTTTGAAAAAACCTGAGTTGTATTCATAACCCCTGAAACAATCACGGTGTCATTGTTATAATTACTGGATTGAATATCTATGGCAAATGATCTGTCACCAATTGGTTTTATGCTCATGCAAATCCCGGAGGTCTTTGGATCGGGAAGAGGCCATCTTTTAACTTTATCAGTGCCTATAATAATCTCAACATACATTCCGGGTTCCGGTGTGCAGGTAAAGGACCCCGGGCCATAAATACCGGATTTTATTGTATTGAGGATTGATCCTGAGCTGTTTTTTAATACTCCCTCAATTTGTATAGGGTATCCTTTATAATCTGTTGCATTGAATCCAATTCTTTGTTCAATTCCTGCTACCAGGTTACCTCCTTCGGGTAAAAACTTCAGTTCGAAATAATCTGGATCAAATGAAATATCAACATTCGCTGGAATTTTGTCTTTACCTTTAACTAACAGGTCTGTTTGAAATGCATCGGAGGGATCAAAATTCTGCATTAAGCTTGTGAAAGCTACAAAATGATATTTACCAGAAGTTGCGCCAGCGGGGATTGACATCCAACCAGAGACGGTTGAATTATCTATTCTAAATCGGGAACTGTCAACTTTCGCTTTTTTATCATCAAAAAGCAGGGCATAAAGTGAAACACTCTTTGATTCAAATTCATCTGTAAATCTATCTCGTATATATGCCTGAAAGTAAATTGTGTCACCCGGTCTATACATGTTCCGGTCAAGGTGGACAAATACCTGATCAGTGCTTTGTGTTTTTTGCTCTGAAAAAAGATACTTCTCAATAGGGGTGGTAGCTTTCTCCTCGACTGGTTTTTCTTTAATGGTGGAGTAAGGAAGATAATCAAAGGGCAGCATATCAGCAATCCTTTCATTTCCCATTTTCCCTCCCCAGGTTATTGAGTAAGGATTATCAAAATATCCATTCTTATAAACATCTAGAGTATCGTTAAACTCAATTGTGCTTTTATCTTCAAGTGGGTGAAAACCCAGGATGCCTGTCTCGAGTTCAGGATGGTTATTAGTGTACCTGATAAGTACAGGTTTTTTGTAATATAAGGAGGTAAAGTCGCCATTTTGAGAAATCAGAATATTGTTGTCTTGAATTGGAGTAAGCTCGTTATATTCTTTAGTATGCGGATTTATTTCGAACTCAGATATCTTAAAGTTTTCGCTTCTGGGGGAATCTGTAAAAAGGGCCCTTAAAAAATGCAATCTTGATCCGTAATAGGTATTTAATCTGTTTTGAGTCCATTTTTTGTTGTTTCTTGAATTGCCGGTTGAAGATTGAAAATAGTTGTTACCTGAAAATCTTAAAAATCCAGTCTCAGGTTCAAAAACAAAATCAGTAAGATCATAGATTATTGTGTATCCCAGTGCTCTATTCTGTATTTTAACAGGTTTAACGGAATAACCTTTTAATTTGCCCGTTTCCGGATCTTTGAAGAGATGTATATCATCGGGATTGAGTATCCTGCAATTTTGTGCGTTAACGGTTTCTCCAAGAAATAACTTGTCAAAAGTAGTTAGATTCTTAACCCGGATTTTGGCTTTTGCATTAATAGTTATTTCATCTAATTGAATCATGCTTAGCGATAGCTTTATATTGATTTTACGCTTAAAGCCATCTGCAAAAAGGGTATAAGATTTTGGTTTGTACCCGACGCAGGAGGTTGTTAATTCATAGACACCGTCCCGGGGGATAGTCAATGAGTAAAACCCCTCGTTATTTGTCATGGTACCAAACGTTGTTTTTGATAAATAGACAGATGCAAAAGGGATCGGTTTATTTAGTGAGTCTGTTACAATCCCTGTCACAGTTGTCTGCGCTCTAAGATTGTAGCATAAAATCACAAGCAGAACTGAAAGGAAAATGTTAAGTCTCATGATTTAAATTTATTGATTTATATTCATTTTAGAATATTGACCCGGCAAAAAAGCATGTGTTTGGCGTCAGCCAAACTCTTGCTTGCGCGGTGGCAGTCATGATATTGGCACACCGCAGAAGCATTAAACCTAACGGCACGGCAGTTGT
>PMEC01000019.1 GCA_003155705.1 Bacteroidales bacterium | reverse complement strand
TATTAGATGATTCGAATGTTTAAGCTTTTGGTTTCCTGTCAAGGTTACTTTGCAAATATTGTGACAACTTTGTTAGCCGTAGCTTTAGCGAAGGCTAAGCAAATTACCACAACTGACCGTGTTAGGCTTAGTTTGGGCGTTTGAATCTATATCGTGTCATTCTTTTGTCACCGATTTTTATAAGGATTTTTTTGTCAACCGCTTCTTTTAGATCACGACTTGCAGTAGCGGATGAGATGTCTTTAAAATGTCTCATGTATTCTTGTCTCGAGAATGGGTTTAATCCAGANNTCTGATTGTCTTTCTTTAATCAGAGTTTCTACGGGGAGGAACTCAAAAACTGGGGAGTATTCTTTTAGTATTATCGTTTGCCAAAGCCTGCCCATTCTGCCATTACCATCCATGAAGGGATGAATAAATTCAGTTTCGTAGTGGAAGACGCAGCTTTTAATTAAGAGTAAATCTTTATCTTTCTTTAAGTAGTCAAATAGATCCTTTAATAATGATTTTACCATATGTCCGGGAGGAGCTACATGAGCCACAATGGATCCTTTTAGTATCCCAACAGGTTTGGTTCGGAGTTTACCTGGGCTATCAACAAGTCCTTGCATTAGAATGGCATGGGCTTTACAAAAAGAAGTCAAACTGTAAAGCTTAAAATCATTTAATTTATCGTAGACTAATATTGCGTTCTTTACTTCAAGAATATCTTTTGGAGGAGCAATGACTCTTTTGTTTTCAAGGATAGCAGTAATTTGCTCAATTGAGAGTGAATTTCCTTCGATCTCTAGAGATGAATGGATTGTCTTGATTTTATTTTTCTTTCTTAATTCTCTTGGAGGTTTATAAAGGTAAGCAGAGTTTATCTCACCGATTTTTTCAGAAATGGAAGCTACAGACTCTAGAATCTTGCTGGTTATTTGATAAGGAGGTCTCAAGTTAATTTAATTAGTGATAGTATCAAATGATACTATCAAAGGTATTAAATATTTAATTGTCTTACTAATAATAGTGCGATGTCGTTTCAAATTAAGCCTAACGGCACGGCAATATAGTTTCGTAAACGTTACCTGGTGCAGTAGCCGGCCTTGGACTTGTCCCGTTAGGCCTGCGAAACTGTCCCGGTACAAGCCTGGTATGGCGCAATATTTGCTGTCATGGTGTGCGCTGGCTATTGTGCTATCGCGGTACAAGTAGGTAGTTTATAGATAATTCGAATGTTTAAGCGTTTGGTTTCCTGTCAAGGTTACTTTGCAAATATTGTGACAACTTTGTTAGCCGTAGCTTTAGCGAAGGCTAAGCAAATTACCACAACTGACCGTGTTATAGTGCGTAGTTATCTTGTTACAGTCCCGCTATTTATTTTCGGTTTTGTATAATTTGAAAAAATTAAAAAGATTCCGCTCAACATTAGGAGAAATAGAAAAATCGAGAATAACTCAAAAATCACATGAAATTGGGATGATTTAATGAAGATAAAATAAATCATGAAGACGATAGAATTGATTACTAAAATTGATCCTCCAATAGAATCTTTCCGCCATGAGATAATTGTCCCAATTAAAATAAATCCAAGACAAATAAAGAGATCGTAGCCTTCTTTCAAGCCAGAAATGCCAATCCCTTTACCAAAAAGTAATGGGATATACCTGGAAGAAAAGAAACAAGTCACGATAAAGGCGATGATTGAATTTAGAATCAAACATGTCAATCGAATTACATCTTTTGTAGAAGTTATTTTCATATGAGTAGCTATTACATTTTAGTTGGAACTTGTAAGGTCATATTGAAAGGGTTTATGCACTATAACGGCACGGCAGTTAAAGTAGGTTACGTTGCCCGACGAAGNNGCGATCGCGTTACGATGATGAAAGTTATTAGATGATTGAAAGCTTTCAGCAAAATGTCACTTGTACTGAGAAGGTGCTGCAAATACCGTGACAAGTTTATTGACACAACTGACCGTGTTATAGGGCGTTTTTATTTAAATCATTGGTATAATGCATGCAGATATTAAGGTCTTGTTGCCTTAAGAATCAAGTTATTTTAGTGCTACATACACTATCATACAATAAATAACAATAAAATACAGTATCATAAATAGAAATTAATTACCTTTATGGTCAAACCAAAATTCTTTTATTATGGAAAGTTCAAATGGAGTTATGGAAGTATTTAAAATATTCCAAAACACTGAATCGTATTTCAATGAAAGAAATAAAGAGCAATCAAACAAGTTAATCATTTATCAGATCTTAATAATCTGTGCTTTTACCTTTTTGTATGGTATTGTGATGGGCAGCTATCATAGTTTTATTCAATCAATCGTAGCTGGATTAAAAGTCACAGTTCTGTTTTTGGCAACATTAATAATATGTTTCCCATCCTTTTTTGTAATTCAACAAGTCCTGGGTTCGAAAATGACTCTTAGGCAGATGATAGTCATTGTCTTGAGTGGATTTGTGCTTACATCTGCTATCGCGTTTTCTTTTGCTCCAATCATTATTTTATTCCAGATCACTGGAGGAAATTATCATTTTTTACAACTTCTGCATGTTGCAATTTTTATATTCTCAGGTATTTTTGGTATGAGACTAATGATTGATGCATTGAAATTTGCTTGTGAGAAAAAAGATACTTATCCTCAGATCGGAGTCATGGTATTCAGAATCTGGATTATTATTCTAGCATTTGTTGGCATACAATTATCATGGAATTTAAGACCATTTTTATGTGAAAAAAATGAAGAGTTCAAATTGTTCAGGAAATACGAAGGTAATTTTTATACGGCAATTATTTATTCTGTTCAGCAACTAGCATCAAAGAATGATGTTAAATTAAATGAAGAAGGCAAAGGGACTTATCATTACCCTGACAAGAACAATGCTGAAAAAAATGATAGTAGTATTTTAAAACTATTGAAGAAATAGAATATGGAAGATATAATGACTCTCGAAGAAGTTGCAAAATATTTAAAGCTTAAACCTCAGACTATTTATACTTGGGCACAAGATGGAAAAATTCCTGCGGCAAAATTAGGAAAGGAATGGAGGTTTAAAAAATCAATCATCGATAAGTGGTTCAATCAGCATATTGATGAAAAATTCTCGAAATATCTTGAAAAGTAGTCAACGTCACTGGATGCGCTAAATGCCCTATAACGGCACGGCAGTTGAGGGAGTTTGCGTTACTGGCGCAACCAGCCGGGTTCTTGTCCCGGTTGCGAGCTGGTACGGCGCAGTATTTGCCCGTCCGAACGGCGTCAGCCGGGCGGGCAAAGTAGGGTGCGGCTGGCTTAGGTATCACGTTACGATGACGAAAGGTTTTGGATAGTTAAAACGTTAATGTAAAATGTCACTTGTCCAGAGAAGGTGCTGCAAATACTGTGACGAACAACTTACCACAACTGACCGTGTTGGCCTTAGTGGGTTTATTTGCTGCGCTTTAAAGTCGTCTGACGAAATCGTCTAGATGTATGGTGAACTGTCAGGATGTGAATTATTGTTGAGCTTGAAATCTTATAAATTATCCGGTAGTTCCCTAAAATTATCTCTCGAATTGTATCAACTTTGCCAACTTCGGGAACCATGCGTCCTATTCTTGGATTTGTCTCTAGGAGAAGAGTCACGTTAATGATTCTCTCAATTGTCACTGTCGCATATCTCAACGAGTCTTTTGAGATAAATTCAGCGATTGATTTTAAATCGGTTAAGGATCTTTGAGTCCAGATTATTTTAACCATGCGTTGAGTTCTTGCTTAACCTGATTGGTTGTAAAGACTCTATTTTCCTCAATATCTTTAAGGCCTTCCTCTATTTTATTAAGGATCACTAATTCTTCCACAACCTGATCAACGGTAAAGCTCTCAGGCATCCTGTCAATTGTCTTTTTAACCTTGTCTTTTGTCAGCATTTGATTAAATATTATTGTCACAAAGATAGTAAATATGAAACAATTTCGGGCAGATTATTCTGTCATGGATATGGTCATTATTTTGGTAGCAGTAAGTGTCCCGATTCGTGCCCATTAAGGCTAACGGCACGGCAGTTGAAGTAGGTTACGTTGCCCGACGAAGCAACCGGCTTGGGACTTGTCCCGTTAGACCCGGGCACTGTCCCGGTGCTAGACAGGTATGGCGCGGTATTTGCCCGTCCGAACGGCGTCAGCCGGGCGGGCAAAGTAGGGTGCGGCTGGTTTAG
>PMEC01000168.1:6005-9666 GCA_003155705.1 Bacteroidales bacterium | reverse complement strand
TTAACAGGGCCAATTCTTTTAACAACATGAAGCAATATGATATGGCCATTAAAGATTATAATATTGGTCTGTTAAAGGATTCGCTCAATGCAAAAGCAATTTGTGACAGGGGAAATGTTTATTCTGGCATGCAAAGATATGATGAGGCAATTGCAGATTACACAAAAGCAATAAGAATCTATCCGGAATATTCTAATGCATATAATAACCGCGGGAATGTATTTGCAAACTTAAAGGAATATGAAAAAGCAATAGAAGATTATTCTATGGCAATAAATTTCAGGCCTGCAAATGCAAGCGCTTATAATAACCGTTCGAATGCCTATGGTTCCCTTATGAAGTATTCGAACGCATTGGAAGATATTAATAAAGCTATATCACTCAGTCCCGATGATAAAGATTTCAGGCAAAACAGAAATGCAATTCTGGCAGAGTTAAAAAAAATGAATGGAGAAAAATTACCTGATGCAGAAACTAGACTTTCATTTGTTGAACAACAATTATTACCTTCTGCTTACCAGTTTTACAACTCTAAACAATATGATAAGGCAAAAGACATTTTTTATAAATTGTATNNNCTGAATTTAGGCTTGTTATATAAATTATCAGGTAACTCCGGACTGGCACTCGATTTTTATAAAAAAGCCCTGGAAATCAATCCAAATAACCTTAATACAAAAGCTGAGGTTGAAAAGCTACAGATAAAAATTATTCGGAAATTCTAAGCTGTTTTTCTGTAGCGTCTTACGGCAAAAGCCGAAAAACATATTGCGATTATAGCCAGGGAATACAAATCACTGCTAATATCCCTGATGGATGACCCTTTAAGCATCACCATCCTGTTTATTCTCATCAGATAAGCAACNNACGAACATATATTGCTGCTGTGTTCCTGAAAATGTAGAAATGAAAAGAGCCAGGCCAAGAACGGCAATAAGAAAAACTGCTGAACAGAGAAACATCACCAGAATACTTCCCTCAAAAGGAACATTAAAAGCCAGTTTACCTAATATAAGACCAAGGGCCAGATCAATAAGCCCTATCAGCAGGAAAGGCACCATTTTTGCAATAATGAACTGGTGTTTTCTTACCGGCGTAACATTTATCTGTTCAATTGTTCCGATCTCTTTTTCCCGCACCATATTCAGACCGGCAAGCAAAAACCCTATTGCTGTAACAAGAATTACAAGTATCCCGGGTAACATATAATATTTATAATTAAGCGATTCATTGTACCAATATCTGTTGGTGACTTCTATCATTGGCAGAGGATTAACCTGAATGGTATTTATATTTTCAGTAATCAGCTTGATATTATAATCACTAATAACCCCATTCAGGTATGCCCATGTTAGCTGGGCAGTTGAGGCGTTAATCGCATCAATTGTGGCCAGAAGTTTTGGCGCCGTACCTGATCCAATATCTTTCCCGAATCCCGATGGGATATTAAGAACCAGATCGCATTTATGCCTGTGTAACAGATCTGTAGCCTCTTTTTCTGACCAGGTCGAAAATTTAACCTTGAAAAATGTCGACCCCTCAAGTTTACTGATCAGACCCCTTGATTCGGGAGAAAGATCATAGTCAATGATACAAAGATTGACATGTTTAATTTCAAAAGTAACAGCAGGAACCAGAATGAGCATCTGTACCAGCGGCACTGCAAAAATCGCCTTTGAAATGAATTTATTCCTGAAAATCTGAAGAAACTCTTTTCTTATAAGATATAATATTGTCCTCATGGTTTTTCTTCTCTGTACTTTTGTCTTTCTACTTTCCCGCCCGACTGAACGATGTCAGTCGTTCGGGCGGGTGTCTTTTGTCTTAATAACTATTGAAGTCTTATCTTAAATTTCCTGATGCTAATCCCAATAAACAAAATTGTCATCAGTAAAAGAATCAGAGTCTCTTTCCAAACGAATAAAATACCGGTACCTTTTATCATTATACTTTTAATTATTATAATAAAGTACCTCGGAGGCAATACCGCACTGACATAATCATAGATTTTTGGCATATTTTCAATAGGGAAAATGAAGCCTGAAAGAAGTATCGTCGGAAGCATCAATCCGATAAAGGAGATAAATATCGCCTGTTGCATGGTCTTTGAAACTGTCGAAATAAGTATCCCGAGTGATAAGCTCATAAGAATATAAAGCATGCTTTCGAGAAGAAGCAGGGTGACACTCCCTTTTACCGGCAGTCCGAATACGAGCCACGACATAATCAGTATCAG
This sequence comes from Bacteroidales bacterium, assembly GCA_003155705.1. Taxonomy (GTDB): domain Bacteria; phylum Bacteroidota; class Bacteroidia; order Bacteroidales; family VadinHA17; genus LD21. The sequence goes on along the minus strand of PMEC01000168.1, from coordinate 7,430 downwards.
TATCACATTAATAAATGAGAGCAGAAAATACGGAGTTACCTTTCCAAGGATGATCTGTACAGGCTTTAANNAAAGCGCATATAAGTATGAGTATCAATGTGATAACTCCTGGGACAAACATGAAATGACTTTTCAGTTCCGGATTGTAGAACATTTTTACCTCTGGTTGTATCATTATTGAACTGTTAACTGCAGGTTTATTAAGCTCCCTGTTATAATCACTTATAATTGCTATTGTATAATTTGTGACAAGTGTTGCAACATTTGGATCAGAACCATCCGCAATGATATTTATTGACGCTTTTCCATCCTTAATAAGTTTGCTGCCGAAGTTTTCCTCAAATACAATGACAGCTTTTGTCTTCCCGGTTTTAAATATCAAATCAATGTCGCTGTAATTCAGTAGGTTATCTGTTTTTTTAAAAAATCCTGATGAAATTATTTTGTCAGTTAACTTCTGAGTTATTTCGTCCTTTGAGAGATCCAGAAATGCCACTCCGGCATTTTTAATGTCGGTGCTTACAGCAAAACCAAAGATGAGGATTTGTGCCACCGGAATCCCGAACAGAATTATAAGTGTTCTGTAATCCCTGAAAATATGGAGGAACTCTTTTTTGACAAATCCTAAAAACCTTTTCATGTAATTTATTGATAATATATATTATGCCAACGCCGGCCTGGCTATCTTTATGAACACCTCCTCTACAGTCTCTGCCTCATACATTTTTTTCAGAGCAGCAGGTGTATCCAGGGCGACAATCCTTCCCTCGCTCATTATCGAGATTCTGTCACAGTATTCAGCTTCATCCATATAATGAGTTGTTACAAAAACAGTAATACCCCCGGCAGCTGTTTCATAAATCATTTCCCAGAACTGACGTCTTGTTATAGGATCAACACCACCTGTAGGCTCATCCAGGAAAACGATCTTCGGTTCATGAAGGACCGCCACAGAAAAAGCAAGTTTTTGTCTTAATCCCAGCGGAAGATCAGAAATAATTCTGTTCTCATATTCCTGAAAATTAAGTCTTTCAAGCAGTTCATGGACCCTCTTTTTAATTAATGCCAGTTTCATCCCATAGATTCCACCATAGAGCATTATATTTTCTTTTACTGTCAGATCTTCATAAAGTGAAAACTTCTGGCACATGTAGCCAATGTTCTTTTTTATCATTTCGGCTTGTTTATATGCATCAAATCCGGCAACAATCACTTCACCTGAAGTAGGCCTGGAGAGACCCGAAAGTATTCTTATAGCTGTTGTTTTGCCTGCTCCGTTAGCTCCCAGGAACCCGAATATTTCACCTCTGTAAACCTCAAAATTAAGGTTGTCGTTAGCGACGAAATTCCCGAATTTCTTTACAAGATTATGAACATATATTACTTTGTCGTTCATATAGTTATTTCCAAACATTATAATATTAT
>PMEC01000168.1:0-5946 GCA_003155705.1 Bacteroidales bacterium | reverse complement strand
GTGGTTATAAGCTTGAATTTGTCCATAGCCTTTACTGTAAACAGTTTTCTTGTGAACCCTTCCCTTATTTTATCCGGTGTATTAATCGCAAGTATTCTCCCGTTCTGAATCAAAGCAACCTTGTCACATCTCATGGCTTCATCCATGTAAGGTGTTGATACAATTATTGTTATGTTATGACTTTTAAGTTTTTCAAGCATCTGCCAGAACTCCGCCCTTGATACTGCATCGACACCGGTTGTCGGCTCATCGAGAACAAGGATTTTCGGTTTATGGATAAGAGCGCACGATAATGCAAGTTTTTGTTTCATACCGCCGGAGAGTTTTCCTGCAAGTCTCTTTTTAAAAGGTTCGATATGTGAATAAATATCAGAGATAAGATCATAATTTTCTTCAACTGTTGTTCCAAAAACCGTGGCATAGAAGTTCAGATTTTCCTCAACAGACAGATCCTGATAAAGGCTAAATCTTCCGGGCATGTAACCAATATTTTTCCTGAGCTCCTTATATCCTGTTGTACAATTTAACCCAAGCACCTTTATTGTTCCTTCATCTGGCAGCAGGAGAGTTGTAATAATCCTGAAAAGAGTTGTTTTGCCGGCTCCATCCGGACCAATAAAACCAAAAATTTCCGATTCATTCACTGTAAAGGAAATGTTATCGAGCGCCCTGGTGGTTCCGTAGCTTTTACAAACGCCAAATGATTCAATTACCGGGAGCATCGGGCTAACGGTTTTTTTCTGAAAAGATAACTTCTCCCGGCATACCTGATTTTAGGCTGCCATCATTTATAACATCAATATTCACAGCGTAAACTAGAATTACGCGTTCCTCCTTTGTCTGAATAATTTTTGGAGTGAATTCAGCTTTTTCTGATATATAGCCGATTTTGCCTGTAAATGTTCTGTACCCTTTTTTGCCATCATCAATTCTGACAGTACATTGCTGTCCGATCTTAATTTTCCCGGTCTGTGTACCACTGACATAAGCCTTAAGCTTCATTATTGACAGATCAGCAATCTTTGCCAGAGGTTTTCCGGAAGCGGTGAATTCTCCGGCTTCGGCATATTTTTCAATCAAAGTTCCTGACAAAGGACTTTTGACACTGCTTCTCTTAAGCTGCTCGTTCAGAGTTGCTCTTTTTGAATCGTAGACATAAAGTTCTGCTGCAACTGATGCTTTCTGGGTATTATTGGCAGCTATCTGTTTTTCAAGAACAGCCACCTGTCCTGTGAGATCATCAAGCTGTTTTTGAGTGGCAGCATCATCTTTCATCATTTTTTCAGTCCTTGAAATATTGACTTTTATGTTCTCGATCTGCTGGACAATGAGGTCATTCTGTGCATTGATAGTTCCAATCTTCGTCTTCACGCTATTAATGCTGGCATTAATCTCTTGTTTCTGAAGGTCTAACAGAGTTGTGTCGATCAGAGCCAACACTGTTCCTTTTTCAAGAGCAGATCCCTCCTTAAAATCGAATTGAAGTATGCGGCCATTTGTCTCTGATGAGACTTTAACCTCAGTCGCTTCAAAGTTTCCATATGCATCAGCTACTTCATTTTTGGTTTTGCAGCCTGCAGCTATCATGGCTGTAATGAATATCAATGTCCGGATTTTCATAGTATTATAATAGTTTGTTATTCAATTATATATGTATAATTTCTTCATTTTGTTTGCCCCCCTGCCCCCCTAAAGGGAGGTTAATTTAGAGCAATTATTAGCCTCCATCAGGAGGTTTGGTGTGGAATTATTTAATCTCTTTTCCGCTTATGTTTAAAAATTCGATTTGTGCAAGCGCAAGGTTTATTTTATGAATTTCAGAATTTATCTGAGCCTCCTTTTCTGAATTCAGCTCATTCATATATTCGGTAGCAGTAATGACTCCATTCTGATACTGGGATTCTGCAGTTACAGTTATCCTTTTTCTGAGTGAAATCAGCTCGGAGTCGGTAGTTATAAGGGTTTTAAGGCTCAATATTTCNNTCGAAGATATTCCATTTGATTCCTCCTCCGACAATATAATATGGGGCAAAACTGTCTTTGAAGAAATCCTGTCCGGGAGGTTTTCCGTAACCAAGGGTTGCATATCCGAAGGCTATTGGCATTCTTTTGGACTGTTCCATCTGGAGACCGGCTGAAAGCTTCTCTTTTGTGAGATCATATAGCTGAAGTTCGGGTCTTTTAAGTTCATTGGTGGGTTCCCTGCTCTGAACAGGTAGTACAAATTGAACAGATGAGTCAATGGCTATCCCAGTGATGTCTGACAGGATTTTAATGAGTGAGGTTTTATGGAGATCATTTTCAGTAATCTGCTGTGTAATCTTTATCTTCTCAGAGGCAAGTACATCAATATCAGATTTAAGAATTGCTCCGTTATCAACGGCAGATTGCATGGCGGATAACCGTTTATTGATCAGTTCGAGGTATTTATTAAGAATCTCCTTCTGACTGCCGAGGAGCATTATATTGAAGTAATATGTATTTACCTGCTCCCGAAGCTTGTACAGGTCCGTCTCAGTCTGCTTCTGATTGATACTCTGATTGATCTTTTCAATGTTCCTGCCACTTTTGATCGCTCCGCCGTCGTATATTACCTGGTTGATATCAAGAGTGATCTTGTACTGATCGTGTGGCATGGGAGTCAGAACCTTAGACATACCCGGTATGGAGCCGATGGTTTTAGAGAAATCCACAACATCAGAATTATACATTGCGTTGGCATTGGCATCAAGTGATGGAAGCCATCCCCTTTTCAGATTTTCATCGTTTAGCTTTGAAATGTTTGAGTAGGAATCTGATTCACCAGCCAGGGAGCTCTTTTTCATTGCCATATCGTAACATTCCTTCAGGCTTATTATCTTCTGGGGGAAGGAGGATAATGGTATCAGGGGAAAGAGCGATACAAATAATATCAGTTTGATTTTCATATTGGAAGTGTTTTATTTTTTTCTTGACTTGAGTGCACCTATTACAAAATCGGCTGCAAACTCCTTACGCTGCTCTATATAAGCGTCAAAGTTAACTCCAAGATTCTCGAAGATCCCCTCCAGAATTCCCTTGGCAGCAAATGGGAATACGCTTATTGCAGCTATCGTTGTCATTATCTGAGGTATGGATTCCTCAGTTATATTGTATTTGTCAAGTTCATCTTTATGCTGCTCTATAAGCATCATCCATATTTTCTTGAAGTCGACATTTTTCAGAAGCTTTTTTATCCGAGCCGGATTCCGGTTAATTTCGTTTAGAACAAAAGCAGGAAGCCTCGGGTTTTCCTGCATAAATGTTATGTGCTGCCTGAAAAAAAACCTGATTTTTTCTTCCAGTGTAAGGTCTTTTTCAAAAACCGGAGCAAACTTCATTAACATCCTACCTGCAACTTTCTGGAAAACTGCATCAAAAAGGCGATCCTTGGTCCGGAAATAATAATGCAGGAGAGCTTTATTTATTCCCGCCTTATTGGCGATATCCTGCATGCGTGCTCCATCCATACCCTTTTCTTCGAAAACGCGTGTAGCTGCTTCAAAGATTTTGTCCTCAGTTTGATTATCGTTTTCTGTCATATTATTAACCATTGAGTTTAACCAAACAGATTAACTATATAGTTTAACCAAATGGTCAAATGTATAGCAAATATTTAATAAAACAAAATATTTCGACAAATTTTAAATAACTGGCGACCATTTTTGTTTCATTTATGATCAGTCAAAGGAGTGCTGATTTTCTTTTTTTAATAAAATCTTATATTTGAAAACAATTTGAACTTCATCATATTTTGTAATGAATAAGAGGACTTTTATTAAAAATGCGGGATTATTAAGTCTTGGAAGTGTTGTAGGAATAGATGGGCTGACGCAATTGATTAACAATGTAGCAGACCTTCCTCTATCTGTAATAGCTAAAGATGAAGATTTCTGGGCAAAAATTCGTGGGGGATATCTTTTAAAGCCGGACTATATTAACCTGGAAAACGGATATTATTGTTTTCTTCCACAGGTAACCCTTGAAAATTTCATTAATCACATAAAGGAAGTAAACTACCAGGGATCCTTTTATATGAGGACTGTTCAGTTCGATAACAAGAAGATCATGGCGACTAAACTTGCAAATTTAGCTGGATGTTCTCCCGAAGAGCTTATCATTACCCGAAATGCGACTGAATCACTCGACATGATCATCGGGGGACTCGACTGGAAGCATGGTGATGAGGCGGTGATGGCTGAGCAGGATTATGGCTCAATGGTTGAAATGTTCAGACAGATCGCAAAACGATATGGAGTTGTCAATAAAATTGTTTCTGTTCCAAACCTCCCTCAGACTGATGATGAGATTGTTGATCTATATGCCGGTGTTATAACTGAAAAGACTAAGCTCCTGATGGTCTGTCATATGATCAATATAACAGGTCAGATTTTGCCAATCAGAAAAATCTGCGATATGGCTCATAGCAGGGGAGTACAGGTGATGGTTGATGGGGCACATGCATTTGCCCATATTAAATTTGCAATCTCTGAATTGAATTGTGATTATTATGGAAGCAGTCTTCATAAATGGCTGAGTGTCCCCCTGGGTGCAGGTATTTTATATATTAAAAAAGAAAATATCAGGAAAGTGTGGCCGTTATTGGCTGAGGGAGAAAAAAAGGAAGATGACATTTTAAGATTAAATCATACCGGCACACATCCTGTTCATACGGATCTTGCTATCGCTGATGCAATTGATTTTTATAATATTATTGGAGCTGAGAGGAAGGAAGCAAGACTCAGATACCTTCAGCATTACTGGAGTGATAAAGTCAGAAAATTGCCTCATATTATTTTGAATACCCCTTCCGATCCTGCCAGGTCATGTGCAATAGCTAATGTTGGCATTAAGGGAATTAAGCCAGATATCCTGGCAGATACATTATTAAAAAAATACCGGATTTACACCGTCCCGATTGATGTGGCAAATGTCCATGGATGCAGAATAACCCCCAATGTATATACTACAACCGCGGATCTTGATGTCCTGGTTAAGGCTTTAACAGAATTATCCTTCTCCTGATTATTTTAAATGATTTGTTATAACCCCAGGAATGATTTTATATTTGAAATGAAAATATAATAACTTTATCCAATAAAATAGGGGCTGAGCTGGAAAAATATATAAAATAATTTGGAATAGCTATAAATAAATAGGGTTAATAATTAAAATTATATTAATTATTTGGAAAATACCCCATAAAAATATAGGTTTGTCTCTTTCTTTTATGAAATAATAAATTTACTCCCGTTAAAATGAAAGTTATTAAGAAGAGATACCTGTTTACATTGCTCCTGTTTTTAATATGTTTAACAGGTGTAAATGCTTCAGATGGTACAAAAATTGATTCCGGTGCCACTGCATGGATGCTTACTTCGACAGCGCTCGTACTTTTAATGGTGCCGGGGCTAGCTATGTTTTATGGCGGTCTTGTTCGTTCAAAAAACGTGCTAGGGACAATAATGCACTGCTATATTGCAATGGGTATCATAAGTATCTTATGGGTAATAATAGGTTATAGCATGTGTTTCGGCAAAAATATTTTAGGTGGTTGGTTTGGATGGAATCCCGATTATTTTTTTCTTAAAGGGATTGATAATAGTGTTATGGATGCCGGTATACCCGAATATGTTTTTTCAATGTTCCAGGGAAAATTTGCAATTATAACCCCTGCTCTGATCGCCGGTGCCTTTGCTGAGCGGGTCTCTTTTAAAGCATACTGTTTTTTTATTGCTATATGGAGCCTTTTAGTTTATAATCCAATTTGCCACTGGGTATGGGCTGCCGATGGATTCCTTTTTAACCTTGGTGCAAAAGGAACTATCGACTTTGCAGGGGGAACAGTGGTCCATATTTCTGCCGGCGTGAGTGGTCTTGTTGCAGCATTATATCTTGGATCTCGCCGGGGCTATCCTTTCCAGGTAA
>PMEC01000257.1:2998-3456 GCA_003155705.1 Bacteroidales bacterium | reverse complement strand
ACCTCAGCCGGATCGCTGAACCTGTTTGTAAACATCATAGCTGCAATTATATATGGCTTGAAGCCTGCTTCCTGGTAGGTTTTGATCCTGTATCTTTCAAACGCGTTTGCACTGACCTCTCCTTGTTTACAGGAGACTCCGCTTATATCAGCAGGAAGACAATGCATATATAGAGCATTCTTATTTTTCGTCAGCTTCATTTTCGCCTCATCATATTCCCAGTCCCTGAATTTAGCATTATTTGAAAGGCATACCTGTTCCAGTTCCTTTAACCCGGTTTTGTCCCCAGCCATCAGCAACCTGGTACGCTGCTGCATTATATGATACGGTGCCCAACTTTTAGGGTAAACTATATCTGCGTCCCTCATCGCATCTGACATTGAATAGCTTACAGTGAAAGACCCACCGCTTTGTTTAGCATTCGTTTTTGCGATCTCAACTATTTCCGGGATTAACCC
>PMEC01000257.1:0-2926 GCA_003155705.1 Bacteroidales bacterium | reverse complement strand
GCCATAGACTGCGTCGGATGGTCCATATCACATTGCAGGTTGACAATCCCGGGACGAACTGGTAAAACTCCCTTTTCAAAACCCTCATCAAGAGCATTACCAACCTCACGCATGTACTTATTTCCCTCTCCCAGAAACATATCATCGCGAATACCTATGAAATCGGACATGAAGGAGATCATATTGGCAGTTTCGCGAACGGTTTCACCGTGGGCGATCTGCGATTTTTCTTCATCCAGATCCTGAACTTCCAATCCAAGCATATTACTTGCCGATGCAAACGAAAATCGGGTACGTGTTGAGTTATCCCTGAAATTGGATATGGCAAGCCCTGAGTCAAAAACTCTTGGTGAGATGTTTTGAGCACGCATCTCCTTCAAGATAGCTGCCACTTCCAGAATTATTTTCAAATCCTTTTCACTTTTCTCCCAGGTAAGAAGAAAATCTTTCCCAAAGAGGTCTGATTTGATTTTACTTAGTTCGTCAATTCTATCCTTTAAATTCATGTTATATTTTGATTTCTATTAACCTAAGCCTTGTATCTGAGGTAGAAAATTCTATAATAATACTTTTGTCTTTTTACTTTNNAATTCATATACAAATGCTGCATAAAAAGCTGAAGATGTAACCAGGTCAGTGACAGGTACTTTCTCATCCGGGGCATGAGCCAGGACCTCATTACCAGGACCAAATCCAATTGTCGGGATTCCGTATACACCGCAAGTCATTATCCCGTTCGTTGAGAATGTCCATTTGTCGACTTTTGGTTCCTTGCCAAATATTTTCTTATATGCACTGACTCCTGTTTTTACTACTTCATGATTGACAGGCAATGTCCATGTAGGATAATACTTCTCCATTCCATACTCTAAACCCGTATAGGCTTTCTCAGAGTAATTCAGCAATTCAACTTTTGAGTCATATCCCTTAATCAGATCATCAATCTCTTTCACAGCTGTCTCTTTTGTCTCTCCGCTTGTCAGTCTCCGATCGATATGGATCCTTGCATAATCAGAAACTGCACATAGAGAAGGGCTTTTTGATATTATCTCCGTGACGGTAATACTTCCCTTTCCCAGAAATTCATCACCCTTAAGTCTGTCATTCAGCTTTTCAATCTCCAATGCTGCTCTGGATGCCATGTAAATAGCATTCTTACCTCTCTCAGGTGCAGATCCGTGTGATGAAACTCCATAAAAATGAACCTGCATTTCCATTCTGCCTCGTTGACCACGATAGACGTTAAGGTTTGTTGGCTCAGTACTGATTACAAAATCAGGCTTAATTTTATCATTCTCAATAATATATTTCCAGCAAAGGCCATCGCAATCCTCTTCTATGACGCTACCAACAAAATAGATTGTAAGATCCTCATTGAAACCCAACTCCTTCAGGATTCTTCCAGTGGTAACAAAAGAAGCTGGACCACCTTTCTGATCAACTGAACCCCTTCCATGCACGAATCCATTCTTAATTTCACCTCCCAACGGATCGAAACTCCAGTTATCCCGGTTTCCGATATCGACCGTATCCATATGACCATCAATAGCCAGAATTTTCTTACCTGTTCCAATGCGACCTATAACGTTGCCCAATCCATCTATCCTTATTTCATCGAAACCAGCCTCACCCATCTGACGTTTCAGTTCCAGCTGGACATCCTTTTCCTTAGTACTTAACGATTTAATCTTTACAAGTTCAGAAAGATTCTGAGCCGTATAATCACGGTATTTCTCCGATAACTCATTAATTTTCAGAAAGATGTTCTCCATAACTAATTCTATAAAGTGAAATTCAAAGTTAAAGTTATTCGCAATTAGATACAATTTGTTGAATAGAATAATAGCACGGACTCTTCAAAACGAATTTTCAATCTCATGAATTTTCAAAGATACCAGTGCCATAAATAAGATATTTTCACTAAAATTGAATAAACAAATTAGTAAACCATGCACAATCTTATCGGACTTGATATTGGTGGCACAAAATGTGCCGTCATTTTAGGGAAAATGGAGGAGATTGATAATGTTCACCTTGTGGATAAACTTGTCTATCTCACAAAGGACTATCCAGTACCTGATGAAATGATACCCCAGCTCGAAAAAGGGATCGATAAGGTTTTATTGACAAACAAATTGACCGCCCAAGATGTCTCCGGAATTGGAATTAGCTGTGGCGGACCATTGGACAGCACGACCGGAATAATTATGTCACCACCGAATCTGCCGGGGTGGAACAATGTGCAAATTGTTGATATTTTCCGGAAAAAGTATGGAATACCCACAGCTATACAGAACGATGCCAACGCCTCTGCTCTGGCAGAATGGAAATTCGGAGCAGGAAGAGGATATAATAATATCGTATTCCTCACTTTTGGAACAGGAATGGGTGCAGGTCTGATCCTGGATGGCAAACTATATTCCGGAACTAATGATAATGCCGGAGAGGTTGGTCATATCAGGTTAGAGACTTTCGGTCCGGTCGGATATGGGAAAGCCGGATCGTTTGAAGGCTTTTGCAGTGGCGGTGGCATAGCGCAACTTGGCAAGATAAAAGCAATGGAAAAACTGCAGATGGGACAGCCTGTCACATTCTGCAAAAACGTTGATGAAATTAATACTATTACTGCCAAAACAGTGGCGGATGCTGCAACAGAAGGCGACGCTCTGGCAACTGAAATATTTCAGATCTGCGGAGCTTATCTGGGAAAAGGTCTCTCTATCCTTATTGATATTCTGAATCCTGAGTTGATCATCCTCGGAACTATTTTCATCCGTTCCGGACAATTGCTCCAACCTGCACTCAATGAAAGTATAGCGAGTGAAGCGTTGCACCATGCAAGCAAGGTTTGTAAAATTGTACCGGCTTCTCTGAATGATAAAATAGGTGATTATGCTTCACTTTCCGTTGCGGCTTATAATTTGCA
>PMEC01000091.1 GCA_003155705.1 Bacteroidales bacterium | reverse complement strand
GGAAAGGGGATTTGTTTGATTATCTGATCAATAATAAACCTTTGCCCTCTTTTATAAATCTTTGCAGATGGACAAAAACCTTTTCAAACTGCAAAAAAAAGGAGACATTAATAATTAATGACAAATCTGAATTGAGATTTTGCTGGTATGGAAACATTGTTGGTACTGTCGGGCAATCATATAATGAGCTAATCCATAATTATGAATCATCTCAGAAAAGAATTCTGGATAAGAGAAAATGTAATATTTGCGATGCAAAAGATTATTGCAATAAGTGCATTACTCCTTTCCCATTAACCGATGAAGAATATTGTACCAGGCAGAAATTGTGTGATCTGGGTGACCTTGCAGAGATGATTATGAGTTTTGATGAAATAAAACAATATGTATAAATGTTGGCAGAATTGGAAAAGAGGCGAATGATCAGGAAGCGTTAATTTAAGAACAAAGATTAAATAACCTAAAAGAACTTATAGTAAATTAATTAAAAACATATAGTCAAATGGCTGGCCTAATCCCCGGATATGAATATGACGTTTTTATAAGCTACCGTCAGAACGATAATAAGTATGATGGTTGGGTAACGGCTTTTGTTCACAACCTGACCCTGGAACTTAAGGCTACCTCAAAGGATAAGATATCAGTTTATTTCGACATAAATCCCCAGGACGGCTTACTCGAAACCCATACGGTAGGTAAATCGCTTGAAGAAAAGCTTAAATGCCTCATATTTATCCCCATTATTTCCAAAACATATTGTGATAAAAACAGTTTTGCATGGCAGAATGAATTTTGTGCTTTCAATAAGTTTGTGCAGGAGGATAAACTTGGCAGGGACATAAGATTAAGCAAGGGAAACTTCGCCAGCAGGATTTTACCGGTCAGGATCCATGAGCTTGATCATGAAGATAGAATTCTTGTCGAAAATGAACTAGGAGGAGTTTTAAGAAGTATTGATTTTATTTATAAGTCGGCTGGAGTAAACCGCCCCCTCAGGGCAAATGAAGATCATCCACAGGATAATATCAACAATACATACTACAGAGATCAGATAAACAAAGTTGCCAATGCTATTGCGGAGATAATATCAACACTGAAACATGAATCAGTTCTGAAAAATGAGGAGGAAATAAGTGTCTTACCAGATTCCAAGACAGATTCCGGCATAGATGAAAAGAGACCGGGATTAAGAAATGCAACAAATTTAGGCGGAATTAAATTCTGGATAGTTTCGATCGGAGTAATTGCTTTACTTGCGATATTCCTTAAATTTTTATACCCCGTTATTAAAACCGGAAAAACAATAAATGAACTTGGTTTTTCGGAGGATAGACTTTCAGTTGCAGTAATGCCATTCCGTAATCTCACCAATGACACAACATTCAACTATCTTCAACTTGGAATTCAAAATGGAATTGTTACCGGCCTTTCGTACTATCCTGAGGACTTTAAAGTCAGGCAGTTCGATTTAATGCGTAATGTCCTTAAAAGCGAGAATATTTCTGATTTTTCTTCAATAACAGTCAGTACAGGAAGTACAATTTCGAAAAAGCTGGATGCAGATCTGTTCGTAATAGGAGATATTTACAAAACCGGAGAAGTAATCTACATAAATGCACAATTGGTGGATTCAAAAACTGAAGAGGTATTAAAGTCATTTAAATCAGGTGGAGTTGCGGGTAAAATTAATGATGCCATTGAAACACTTCCAAAATTAATGAGAGATTATCTGGTAATATCGAAAATTCAAAACGGAACAACAAAGGATAAACGAAAGCTGCCCTATTCTTCTCATTATCTCAGTACTTCCCCTGAAGCATATCGCTGTCATATCCTTGCCTTTGAGGCATATTATAGTCTTGATTATCATTTGGCATTAAAGCTCGATTCTCAGGCTGTTGTAATCGATTCAAATTATATAGGCGCAATTGTATCACTTGGCTGGGCAAATTTTACTATCGGGAGATATGGAGAGGCCAAAAAGTTGCTTTTGAAAGCATACAATAAGAGGGATAAGTTACCGCTTATAGAACAATTTTCTTTGGATTTCCAGTATGCCAGCATGTTCCAGTCACGAACAGAACAAATAAAAGATATGCAGCAAATACTGAAAATTGAGGACAAGGATCCAAACTATTATCTCATTCTTGCATATATTTTTGTCAGTCAGAGAAGATACGAAGAATCAATTTCAGAATTTGAGAAAGCACAATTGATATTTAAAAAATGGGGTTCTGAACCTAAGAATTTATTTTATTTTCATTATCTGATTACAGCCTATCATAAAACCGGGCGATATAAAAAAGAGAAAGAAGCTATTAAAAATGCTGAAATCGATTTTAATAAAAGAAATAATCAATCAAAGACCGCCGACCAATATCTGAAAATGGCTGTTATATATGCTGATGCTGATCTTAGTGCAAAGGCAGGTGAATATTTTAACAAGGCAATATCTTTAGATCCGGGCAATCCAGGTCTCTTCGGGATTTATTCTGCCATCCTGATTGAGAATAATATTAATGTGGATAAGGGGCTGGAAGCTATCGACCGGGCTATCGAACTGAATCCAGGTAATGGCAACTATCTGGATACTAAAGGCTGGGGCCTGTACAGGCAGCATAAATATGACGAAGCCTTGAAATTACTTGAAAAGGCCTATCAGATGATCCCTTCTTATGAAATAAATGCTCATATCGATTCAGTAAAAGAGGCTATCACCAAACAGAACTAAACTCTGCTAATTTCAGGAAAGTTATAAGAATGCTGAAGATAACGCAAGCACACTTTTTGTTGTCCCGCTAGGGCTCGAACCTANNAGCAAGATTTATATGATTGTTCATGATTCGGTTATGCTAATTTACTCAAACAAGCTTTTCCAAAAGTGTTTTTAGTATGGGAATACTATCCGAAGCGGTTTTCCAGACAATTTACAGATCCACATCAATATAATCATGGATTAGTACATCTCTCATACCAGCCATGTCAGCCCAAGGTATATCCGGGTAATTATTCCGGAAATCTTTTGAAACTCGTTTTGTTGCCTCACCAATGATTTCCAGCTGTCTTACAACTGCATCTTGAGTAATGAAATCATCGACAAAGCTTTCTTGATCTTTATCTGAAATATAGGACTGAATTCTATCGATGCTTTGTAAAATGTTTTCGATATAAAAAAGGTCATCTTTCATTCAAAAATGATTTGAAGATCGTCATAGATATACTTTTTGATCCTTTTATTCTTTACCGCTTGCTCAGTAATAAGATCTACTCTTTTCCCAAGTAGTGCTGAAAGTTCACGATGGATATGTACAAGTTCCAGTAGTGATATTGTTTCTTTGAACTTCACTAATATGTCAATATCGCTATCTATTTTTTCTTCATGTCTGGCAAAAGAACCAAAGACTCCAATTCTCTCAGGCCTATATGGACTTAGATAATTTATAATAGCGTTATTTATTGCCTGGCGTTCCATGTTATCACAAAGATAAACATTTTTCCTATCAGCGATAATTAGAGCAATAAAACAATGGAATTCTACTTAACGGTGCAAAAGCCGGACGGCTTGACCACATTTAACCGGTCAGATGGCCTTAATTGTATTTATCTATGCATCGAATTTTTAACGCCGGCTTTCGGTGGTCATTTTATTCCGGCAGATTGTGGTCAATGGTACTGGCTTTTCCAAGTGTGTTTCCCATAAAAAAGAATGATGTTAACTGCCACCAACCTTTAGCCCAATCTTAACGAATAACCCTAAATTCCACCCAAAAACCTAGCAAGAACCTNNGGGCAATTTTAGCGAAGGGGACAGAATGCCGCGATGGCGTTCGAGCCTGAAAACTTAATAAATGTTACTGGAATAAAAAAAGCCAACGTTAGCTGTTGGCCTTTCGAAGTTGTCCCGCTAGGGCTCGAACCTAGACTCTTCTGATCCAGAATCAGACGTGTTGCCAATTACACTACGGGACAATTTTGCGGGGCAAATATAAAAATTTTTACTTATTTATCTTCGCCCATGTATCTTTTAATTGTACTGTACGGTTGAAAACCAGTTTTGATTCTGTCGAATCATAATCAACACAAAAATAGCCAAGTCTCTGGAATTGAAATTTTTCAAGGCGTTTTGCTGACTTAAGTGATGGCTCAAGTTTACAACCATTTAATACCTTTAGTGAAGCAGGATTGAGGAACTTCCTGTAATCATCATCTTTCTGTCCGGAAGGATCTTCATGATTAAATAGTCTGTCATATAATCTGACTTCAGCATCCACGGCGTGTCTTGCTGAGACCCAGTGGAGAGTTCCCTTTACCTTCTTTTCTGAAGCATGTTCACCACTCCTGGTCGCAGGATCGTAGGTACAATATACTTCTTCAATATTACCAGTTTTTTCATCTTTCTTAAACCCCTCACATTTAATTATGTATGCTCCTTTCAGACGAACTTCCATCCCGGGGGCCAGCCTGAAAAATTTATTGGGCGGTGATTCCATAAAATCTTCCTGTTCAATAAAAACTTCATTGCAGAAGGGAACAATTCTAGATCCCATGGATTCATCTTCAGGATTATTTACTAATTCTACATTTTCAACCTTATCCCGGGGATAATTTTTAATGATAACCTTCAGAGGATTCAGAACTCCAAGTACCCTGGGAGCTTTAAGATTAAGATCTTCACGAACGGCATGTTCTAGAAGTGAGATATCATTAATTGCCTCCACTTTTGTATATCCGATGAGGTCCACAAACCGCTTTATTGACTCCGGTGTATATCCTCTGCGACGAAGTCCGCAAAGTGTTGGCATCCTGGGATCATCCCAACCCGAGACATTCCCTTCCCTGACAAGTTCAAGCAGTTTTCTTTTGCTCATCATGGTATAGGTAAGATTAAGCCTGTTAAATTCAATCTGACGCGGCCTGTAATCATCGGACTTAAGCTGATCAATGAACCAGTCATATAATGGGCGGTGTACTTCAAATTCCAGGGTGCAAAGTGAATGTGTAACGCCTTCAAAATAGTCACTCTGTCCATGTGCAAAATCGTACATCGGATAAACTATCCATGTGTTTCCGGTCCTATGATGAGATGACTTAATAATCCTGTAAATAATAGGATCACGCATATGCATATTAGGGGAGGTCATATCGATTTTTGCCCTTAACACTCGGCTTCCTTCATCAAATTCGCCCTGCTTCATCCTTTCAAATAGATTGAGGTTCTCCGAAGCAGTTCTTTTCCTGAAAGGACTTTCAATACCTGGTTGAGATGGAGTCCCTTTTTGTGAGGAGATAACATCAGCCGGTTGGTCATCAACGTAAGCGAGGTCTTTTTTGATGAGTTCAACTGCAAAATCGAACAATTTCCCGAAATAGTCGGAAGCATAATATTCTCTCTCTTCCCAGTCAAATCCTAACCATCTGATATCCTCTTTAATAGAATCTACATATTCAATTTCTTCTTTAACAGGATTTGTATCATCAAACCGGAGATTGCATTTTCCGCCATATTTCCGGGCCATGCCAAAATTGAGGCAGATAGCTTTTGCATGGCCGATATGCAGATACCCATTTGGTTCAGGGGGAAACCTGGTATGAATTCTCCCGCCGTTTTTTCCTTCTTTCAGATCTGCTTCAATGAAGGATTCGATGAAGCTTTTGGATTCACTCCTGGTTTCCGTTTCGTTGTCCTCTTTCATAATGTTTTTATTCTGAAAATAAGGTTCAAAAATACAAGGTTTTAGCGGATCTTTAATTAAGTGGACAAAAATTCAAAATTAATATGTAAAAATTTATCTTTGAGTAAAGAAGGAAGCAACCCCCCATCCTCCCTAAAGGAGGGCTAATTCCAACTCTTAATTGACTTGATAGCAACAAATTAACTTCCATTCAGGGGGGAGGAAGTTGATAGACATATAATTAATCATTATGGGCATTATCCGTATCGAAGACATGGAATTTTATGCTTTCCATGGACATTTTAAGGAGGAACAGATTGTAGGAAATAGGTTCCTGATAGATCTTGAAATAGAGACAGATCTGGAGCCTGCAGGTCTGTCCGACAAACTTGAGGATGCAACAGATTATACAATTGCATGCAGAGTTGTAAAACAAGAAATGGAGAAGAAATCGAAATTACTTGAGAATATTGCAAAGAGAATACTTGATTCCCTTTATCTTAATTTGAAAAATATTAAAGGAGCAACCGTCAGGATTAAGAAGATGAATCCGCCCGTTGGTGCAAAGGTAGGGTCGGTTAGTGTAATAATGAGCAGATAAATTTAAGTGATAAATGGGAGAACTGGAGAAGAGGAGAGGGGGAGAATTGAGATTAGATTATTGGATTAAACTATTTTTATTATTTTTGCGTCCGAATTTGGTCAGTTGTCCGAGTGGCTAGGAATCGGTCTGCAAAACCGGCTACGGCGGTTCGAATCCGCCACTGACCTCAAATCAAACAATAAACCCGCTGAATATCAGCGGGTTTTGTATTTACTGGTGGCTTATTTGGTGGCAAAAGCTTTTTCAGACAAATCGAAATTATCTCTAACCAAAAGGATTTTATAAAGTTTATTATCTACGAGAGTCATCAGAATATGAACTATATTATTTGATTGATATTGTACACCACCTATTTACTATAAATTAATTAAATTTGATGAATGAAGACACACCATTAGAAGATGATGATATTATTATAAATTAAAGAGATTTATCAAGTTTTTAATGTTTGCAAACGAAGTCTTCAAGAAACATTAATAAAAAATATATGACATTAGAAGTGCAGATAAGTGGTAATAGAATTAAAGCTCCATTGTTAGGTCCTGATAAAGAATTAACACTAACTCTGTTTCAATTAAGCCCTTTATAATTAACTGACTCATAAACTCAACATTAAAGAGATAGACAACCTTCTTCGATCTGAGCCATTTTGATGAATTCTCTGACAATAACTTACCTCGCCTATGCAAAAGATGAGCTTACTAAATAATATCTGAGAAAACCATCAAATGATAATATTATTACGTTCTGGGGCTAAAAAGAATAAATTTCCGGGAGACAATTATATATTCCAAAAGCAAAGCATCACTATTAAAAAATCTTTACTTAATTTTATTCTTACTGTTTTGGCTGATAATTCGACCGGTAAAAGAACTTTTAGGAAAGAAGTCGTGTAATATATCTCATGCATAATTATTATGATTGTATAACTTAAACCTGTCAATATGAAAAAGCTTTATTTATTTTTCCCTGTATTCATTATTTCAATCCTGTCTTTATCAGGACAGGGACTTGAAAAAGAGACCCTTGGATTGATCTCGTATCTTACTGATCTCAAAATCCGNNAACAGATATAAATTCAGTTCTGTCAGCCTACAATTCAGTTATGATTGATGTGAACAGATTCATTAACCAGTTATCAGCCGATCTGATTTCCCGGAACAGTCTCTGTGTATACAGAAAAATAGATAAGTTTGTAAATAAAAGTCGGAACAAGCTGACAGGGGAAAGTGCAAAATATACTATGATCCTTCAGGAAATTGATGCCAATTTTAAAGTGCTTCTTCCAGAGAAGAGAATTGAAACACTAACTGCCTCTTTGCTTGAACAGATTGTTGGGGCTGCCAGAATGGGAGTGAACAGCGTTGAAAGTTTACGTGATTTCAGGGAAAAGAAAGTTGGTAAAATCGTTTCAGCATTAAAGGAACTTGAACTGAAATCAGTTTCCGAGCTGAACGATGCAATTAAAATTACAAAGGACAAATAAACATGAAAACTCTTTTTCATCTGACCTTTTTCTTATCGTTTTATTGCCTTTTCACAAACTACTAAAAAGACGGAAATATTGCCTGTTAATTAGCAGACTGGCAAAGAACCATTTACCAATTATATATTCTCCACCCTCTGTCACTGGCAATCCTTCCAAGTTTTTTATCGGGAGAAACACAAACGGGATTTCCAACAACCTGTAATACTGACAGATCTGCAATGGAATCGGCATAATACCAGGCTTTTAAAGGATCACACATATTCTTTTCACAATAGGATAGAAGCCGGATACGTTTTTCATCTTCAAAACAAAAATTATCGACCGGGTTACCTGTCAGTATTCCCTCAGAGGTTTCCATTGTGGTGCAAATAATATCATCGACCTCTAAATATCTGCCTATGGGCTCGCATATTGATAAAATTGCTGAAGAGAGAATAACTGTCGCTGCATTATTTTCCTTATGATGGTGCATCTCTTTGATAATTTCAGGACGGATAGATCCTATTAAATACTTATCAACCACCACATCAGACAATTCTTCAATAACCTCATATTTTAAACCTTTCAACCAGGTTCCCATTTTCGAAATTATAAGATTTGTATCCCTCAGGTTAAATTTATAAAGGTAAGACTGAAAGATAGCATTTAGGAGATCTCCCGTGTTCAATAATCCATTTTTGTAAGCCTGCCGAACAAGCAATGAGCCGCTATTAAGACTGATTACTGTTTTGTCAAGATCAAAAAATGCAATATAATTCCATGGCTGGGCCTTCATTAAGACAGTTTCTTTAATCCTGCTTGGTTTTAAAATAATGATTTCCTTCCGGATTATATATAATATTCAATGCACCTGGCATTATCCCCACTTCAAAATGTTGTGAAAAATACAACTCGCCATCCACATGATATGGCACCTCTTGTGGAAACTCCAGCGACAGTTTTTCTGTCTGAAAATAGTTCACTTTCTTATCATTTATATGAGTCCCCTTCGGAACCATGAGAAGTATATTAAGTCTCTGCATAAGTGATAATCTTCTTATTGAACAGACATCCAGAAGTCCATCATTTGCAATCGCTTTCGGAGTCAGAAAAAAACCTCCCGCAAATCTTCTGCCATTGGCTATGGTATTGATAAAACAATCTGTCTCCGATTTTTTCCCATCAGAAAAAATTGTCATCTTTTTCTCTTTGAAAAACAGGAGCGTTTTCAGGATATGCCAGATATACTTGTTCTTTCCGCCGCGTTTTACGTCCCCCGGTTCAGTGTAATTTTCTGCTGCGACCTGGGCATCGAACCCCAGCCCCATACCATTCAAAAAGATTTTACCATTACATTGTCCAACATCCATCGGCATGACATTCAGCTTAAAAAACATCTCCCAGTCTTTCTCTTCAAATCGTCCGGGAAAACCGGTTATCTGAATGAAATCATTTCCGGTTCCTCCGGGTATTAAACCTGCAACAACATCTTTCTTATAAATGAGGGGAGCAGCAATTTCGTTAAATGTGCCATCACCTCCGACTCCGATAATATACTGATATCCGTTTTCAGCATATTGTCTTGATAATGTAGTTGCATGACCTTTTTTTGCGGTGTATACAAGATCTGCCTGTAAATCAAATTTGCTTATCATCACTTTGATCTTGTCAACCAGGCTTGGCGCAAAACCGTTACCGGCAACAGGATTAATTATAAAGACCCACTTTTTTTTCTGATCCATTCGTACTTCAGGTTATATTATTTGTAATATTAGCTGGAATTAGAAAATCCCAATTATGACTCTAAAGAGGATTCTATTATGTTTCTTACTATAGTGACAATCTCTGCATCATCTTTGTCAATAAGTATTTCCCTCGAAATTGGCTCATGAATGATCACACTGATTCTTGAACTGAAATTTATATAAAATCTGTTTTTTGGTTTAAGTACATAAAAGCCATTCAGAGTTACAGGTAATACATTGATCTCCGACGCACGGAGCACCTGGATAAATCCCCTGAAAAATTCATTGACTTTACCATCAAGAGTTCTTGTCCCTTCCGGAAATATAGCGATTGTATGACCTTTTGATTTCATAATTAACTGGTCAATCATCTCTTTGGTGTTTTTTATACTAGTTTTTTTCATAGGAACGTAATCAGTCATTTTCAATATCTGCCGGAAGACCGGAATCTTCAAAAGACGTTCATGTCCGAACCATGAAACCCCGGGGAAGAATGAGATTATTGCCATAATATCAAAAAGACTTGAGTGATTTGCAATCAGGATATATTTTCCATTCTTTTGAATTCGTTCCTGCCCCTCAACATGCAGCTTTTTACCAATAATCAGGAATACCGATTTTGCCCAGAAACGCATTAATAAACGCACAGCTCTTTTAAGTCTTAAAAAAACAATTGGCATTCCGATTAATACTATTATTATCGTAAACAAGTATAAAAGGCCAAAAGCTGAAACGGTTAAGAACGTATAAACCCGGATTCGCCACATATAAGCTAACTATAAGAGAATAAACTAAATAATGAATAATTATGGCAATTTTGCCCTCATATCCCCGTAAATTACAATCGGAAATGTACTGTTTTTTTCTGAAACTTAAGGGTTAATATTGCCAATGTGATCAAAAGCAGGAAATCATCTGTAATAAAAATCAGCTACCATTTCCCAATACTTTCAGAATATGATCTGATCTCTTCCAGCGACAGGTAAAACTCATTTATTCTTTCATGTTTTTTGTCCAGGAACTGGATCTTTGAGAGCTCATATAATTGTCTGCCATATCCTTTTTCAATAGTTAGCCTGTCGGTTGCTTTCTCCTCAACTGACTGCAACTTTCTGGAAGTTATAAACCCTAATGCGAACCAGATATATTTTAGCATGCCAAGTTTGAGATATCTTTCCTGATGACAAAGCTCATGGGCCAGTATCCCTGTAATAACATCTTCATTAAATGTACTTGTCCTGCTACTCATTATGATAAACCTGATAAAACCAGGGACCCAGACGGACATTGCATAAAATCTGAATCTGAAAACAAAGAAACTGATCTTTTTATTCTTAAGCAGAGGGAAAGAATCATTGATTAGTTTCCCTGCAATCCTGATATATTTTTCTTTCATTTTTACAGATAATAATTCAGGCTGGTAAGATCAGACCAGGAATACGCGATCGGGAGATTTAATTGGAATAAATGTATTTTTTACACTTATTCCAATTAAATGCCATAACCATTTAATCTACAAGCCAATATGGCCTATTTCCCCTCATTAGCCTTTATCCCCGCGATGGCCTTAACAGTCTTTTATTGTCCTGCTGTCTTGATAGTCTTTGTCATTGAAGACGGTACAACAATAATAAAATCAGCGCTTCCCTTGTATTCGTCATTCAGTTTGCTGATATCATCCTGTTGCACAGTGGTAATGGTCGATACTTTTGCATCAGGATTATGTCTTTTAAGGTACCATATTATTCCCAGATACTTGTCGGTGTGATAGCTGCCGTTAAAATGTAAGACTATTTGTCCTTTCTGCCAGTTTTTAAGAATAGAATTTGCCATTGTGGCATCTTTAATTGCCTGAGCTTTAGGAAGATTAGGGCTTGCATGTCCCATTGGCCCTCCACCCATGGATAGCATACCCTTGTAGCATGAAAGTTCCGGATCGTATTCGATCGGAAGGGGTGCGATAAACCTCAGTCCATCGGAAGATACTTTCTGTAACGCTTCAAATCCACCGGAAGATACCACAGAGGCATATCTTCTTGGGATATTTGAAGCAACAAAGCTTAAGCCATTCTGTTTTGCAAAATTCAGAAGTGGTTTGTAGTCTGTTCCATAATTGCTCCAAAGTCTTGCTTCAGTTTCAAACGATGATTCTTTTATTATATCGGCAAAGTATTCATCAATAAGTATTTGGTTATCAGTTTCAAACATCTCAGCAGCAAGAACAAGATTTTTGGCTTTAATGTCAAAAAGACTTTTTGTCACTTCAAGTTCAAGCCAGTGGGCTATGGGGTTATCATGCAATTCCCCGAAGAAGACAAAATCAGATTTTGAAATCTCGCTTATTATAGCCTCATAATTGGATTTTTTCCCTTCCCCGGTAAAAACTTTGTAAGCAGGTTTGTCCTTTCCAAAAGAGCCCGTTGTCAGGCTGACAAACAAAATGAATGCTGATAATTTCATATTATTTGAGTTAATCGTATAACGTAAAATTAAGAGGACAAAGGAAAGAAAAACTTTCTATTTTAATCCGAACCGGTAACTGAATTTGATAAGAAATACATTATGAGGTTTGTTATTTCCGCTGTCGAACAGATCTCCAAGGTTATTGAGCAGATCCATATTCCCGGTTCCATTGTATCCGCTTCTTGTCTGGCTCCAAACAAGGTATAGAGAAGATCCGGGATTATATTCCCACCTGATAACAAGGTTAGAGAGGAATTCTTTGACATTGAAATCTGGCTTACTGATAGTGTAGTCTTCGTTAAAGCCGGAGTTCTCATGGATGCTGTAATGATCATTATCTACAAGATTTATCTCTCCGGTATTATAGACATGAAATCTATCAGTGAATTCAGAAGCCATAGGAGAGGTGATGTACTTGAAGTCGTAATATTTCCCCGAAGCAATAAAAGGTTGACCCCAGTACTGAAGCGTAAGATCGGGGGTAAGATTGAAATTAACTCTGAAAGACAAACTAATGGTTTTCTGATCTATGCTCGCGAAAACATATCTGTCCTGGTCTCCGGAGCTTGTTTGTTCAACGTATTGAAGTTCATCGAATGAAGTCGAAAAGGATGGATGGATTGAAAATGAAAGAGTATTTATCGGTTTAAAGATAATTTTTGGACCTATACTGAAAGATTTTGACGCTTTTTCCAGTGATGCAGATTGATCAATTTCCAGATCAACTTCATATTTTTTGCGGCTGTCAGTACTCAGACCGAACCAGTAATTTGCATTTGCCGGGAGCCTCATGATAGGACCTCCGCGGAGTATAGTATTTCCTATTATGTTGAAATTGGTATTTACTCCGCCATACAAGCCCCAGTAGTTTTTAAGGTTTATGTTACCATTAATATTGCCTCCTTTTGAGAGATGATCACCCGAAAAATTCCAGGTCATCCACTGATTAAAATTAAGATTATAGGATCTGTAAAAGGATTTTGGTTCCCATACCCTGTAGCCAACCCACAGGACCTGAAAGAGCTCATCGGCCTCTCTTTGATAGCCCAGATCATTTATTTCAAACCCCGGGGTTTTCCAGAGAAATGCGGTCTCATATCTCCAATGGCCCTTTCCTGCTTTTAAAAACTGCACTCTTCCTCCGTTCCCGGAAAGGGATGTCCGGGAAGAATCAAGTGAAATATAGCTACCCGGCCTCTGGAAATACCTGGCTGAAGAGCGCTGTTCCCTTACCATTGCAAGCTTTGTCCCTTCAATAAGGCTGAATGCTGCATTTATATTGAACATATACGTTTTTTCCTTGAAATATTGAGTGAAATCTAAACCCCCTGCAAAAGCAGAAGATGGTAGTTTGTTTATAAGATTTCTTGAGTCATCTCCAACCAGTGGAATATCTTCCATATCACGATTGACACTGGTTATCATACCACCGATGATTGTATTCCCGTTCTTTATATCTTTCTGGACTCTTCCCACCAGATAGTTCGTAAGCGGTTCCACTGTTTGAAAGAAACGCGTCCCGTTTGTATCTATTTCTGCCTTCTCTTCGGCAGTAACAGCATCGAGAAACCCTACGGAAAGGCCGTTTTTGGATTTTCCTGTAAGTTTGGCGGCTCCAATTATTGATGTATTAATTGGAGAATCAACATATCCTCCAAAATCATAGACACTGCCCTGGGGTTGGCGTCCGATACGCCTGGAATAGAATAGGTTATCATTACCGATGTCACCATCACCCATTCCGATTCCAAAATTTGTGATATTGTTTCCTTCGATAAAAAAGGGACGTTTTTCGCTGAAGAAAGTTTCATAGGCTGAAAGATTAACCTCAGACGGGTCTGCTTCCACATGACCGAAATCGGGATTTATCGTCAGGTCAATTGTCATAT
>PMEC01000207.1:3193-17535 GCA_003155705.1 Bacteroidales bacterium | reverse complement strand
AAAAGATGTGTATAAAGGGTAGCCAAGAGAGAAGGGGGTATCTAAATGATATACTGTGTATTAGCCCCTCTCCCCTGGGAGAGGGGTTGGGGTGAGGCTACATAAAAAAAGGCTGTCAATTTCGATAGCAGCCTTTCAGTAAATTTGAGGTCAGGTCAATACTCATCCGGTAATTCTTTTAGCTGCGCCAATGTAAAAACCGGTCCATCCTTGCAAACGTAAACCTTGCCCACATTGCACCGGCCACATTTTCCGAAACCACATTTCATCCTGTTTTCAAGAGTCGTATAAATATCATTATCGGCAAAACCAAGTTTTGCCAGTACAGGAAATGTATATTTTATCATAACAGGTGGGCCACAGACAATTGCAATCGTATTCTTACTTGATGGAGCTACCTTTTCAACTATCGTCGGAACGAATCCTATTTCGCCTTTCCAGTCAGGNNTCTTTGACTGTCCTTGCGCCATAAATAATTGTCACATCCTTGAAATTATCCCTGAGGTCGAGGGCATTCCATATTACGCAACGCATTGGAGGTAGAGCAATCCCTCCGGCAATGAACAGAAGATTCTTTCCTTTCCATTCATCAAGGGGGAAAACATTACCGTAAGGTCCCCGGAATCCGACGATGCTTCCCTCTTCGCATCCTGCAAGGGCATTTGTGACTTTCCCTGTCTGCCTGAAGGTACATTCAATATAACCTTTACGTGTCGGTGACGATGCTATACAGAAGGTGGACTCGCCCACTCCATACACAGAATATTCACCAAACTGTCCGGCTTTAAAATTGAAATTGTTCTGGTCGTCATTATTAACAAATTTCAACATAAATGTTTTCACTCCCGGCGCCTCATAAGTGACTTTCTCTATCCTCATAAGGTATGGCATATAAATGTTCTCCATCATAGGGTAACCTCCTGGATTGATATTAAATGTTCAAGAATATTCATGTCTACCGGACATGCCCTCGAGCAACGGCCGCAACCAGTGCAGCCATATACAGAAAGACGCTCAGGCATATAAGAAAATTTATGCATTATCCTCTGGCGCCAGCGCTGGGACTGCACCGCTCTCGGATTATGTCCTGATGTATGAAGGGTAAATTGTGAAATCCCGCATGAATCCCAGCATCTTACTCGTGAACCTGATTTTCCGTGGATTTCATCCTGTATGTCAAAACATGCACAGGTTGGACAGACATAAGCACATGCACCGCAACCAATGCATTTCAACGATTGTTCAACCCACTCTTCACTTTCAAAAAATGCATCAAGTTTCTTTCTGATAGTTTCCCTGTCAAATTTTACCGGAACCTCAGCCAGATATTTATTCTTATCCTGATTTTCAGTCTTCTGAAAGAT
Source organism: Bacteroidales bacterium (assembly GCA_003155705.1). Taxonomy (GTDB): domain Bacteria; phylum Bacteroidota; class Bacteroidia; order Bacteroidales; family VadinHA17; genus LD21. The sequence goes on along the minus strand of PMEC01000207.1, from coordinate 16,171 downwards.
ATCCTGTGCAATAGCGACAATTGCAACGCCTTTTTCGGTAATTATTTCAGCCAGCCAGTCTCCACTCTCTCCCAACCTTGTAAAAAGGATATCACTTCCTTCTATATTCCCCGGATTTCCGCCAACAGATGTGCAGAAGCATGATTCATCAGCTTTAAAACAGCTGAAGCCAATGATGGTGGTTTTTGAAAGACGGCTGTTATAAATCTCATCCTTTGAATCCCAGTTAAATATTGNNGGTTTAGCATCTAAACTATTTTTACTCTTAGTGAAGTCAAGAATTTTTTCTGTTCTCGGGAAAACCGATTCTTTTGAAGACTGAGTGGTCTGGATAAAGTCTTTTTCAATGGATGAATAACTCTCAGTAATTTTGAAAGAGGTTTTTCCGTTTTTTGAAACCGGTGCAAAAATGGTCCTGTTGTTTTGTTTTAAAATTTCGAAAAGCTTTTCCAGCGCTTCTTTCCTGACTATTCGCTTATCAATGGTCATGGTCTATCGTATAAAATTTTCTTTATCATCAGGTTTAAAAGTTGACATCAGGTGATCGCCTTTTAGTACCGGCTGATATCCTCCGAAATGTCTCTTTGCATCTTCCAGTAGTCTTTTATTCAACAAGTTAATAGGAATTCCCAGCGGGCAGGCGTTTGCACACCCATCACAATCTATGCAACGCCCCATAAGATGGACAGCTCTCATAATGTGCCATTCAAGATTACCCAGTTCGTGCGATGGAACCGGTATCCACTGTGGCTGATTAAAATCGACAGTACACCGATGACAATAACACATCGGACAGGCTGCGCGGCAGGCATAGCATTTGAAACAAGGAGACAGTTCATCTATCCAGAACTTCCACCGCTCTGTCTGAGTCATCCCTGCCAGCTTATCCAGCTTCTCCCTATAACTGGCATTAATTTCAATTTCAAACTTGTGTATATAAGTTTCCACCTCAAGGAGATCTTTGAATTCCATCAAGTTGCTTTCCGGAGTAATACCAAGCACCAGAAGATTCTTATCGCTGACCTGAAATTCATATGCGAGCTGAATTATACTTCTCATGACAGGAATTGTCGCAGCAATAGCCATTTTCCCTTTAGCCTTCACCTCCTGTTTAGTAATATATGTCGCTAGATTCAGAACGCAACGGCTATCAAAGATCAATTTAGATGCTTCTTCCGGCTTTTCGACAAATAATGCTCTTGTCCTGTTGCATGTACCTTCTTCATAACCAATAACAACACTGATTGTCTTGGATTCAAGAAGCTCTTTTGCACGTTTTCTTAACTCATCCATTGGTAACCTCCCTGATTGGGTGTTTAGCAACTTTCTGATATTCGGTATATGGTCCGAGTTCACGAATCCTGGTAACTGTTGTGTTGACCACGTCTGCCCATTTCGATCCTTCAGCTGCAGATACCCATGAGAACAACACCCTGTTAATATCTATTCCGACAAAATCACATAGTTCACGGAACATTATCCAACGTCTTCTTGCGTGAAAGTTTCCTGATGTATAATGGCAATCGTTAGGATGGCACCCTGAAACAATAATACCATCCGCACCTTCATCAAATGCCTTAAGAAGAAGCATATAATCAATCCTGCCGGTACAAGGGAAACGTATTATACGCACATTTGTGGCATATTTGATGCGACTTGTGCCGGTCAGGTCTGCACCGGCATATGTACACCAATTACAGACAAAAGCAACTATTTTAGGTTCAAAATCAGCCATTAAGAAAATATATTAATATTCATTTAACAGAGCCATTACTTCAGAATACATTTCTTCGTGTGTATATCCTTGTATATCAATGGATTTAGTACGACAGAAAGCCACGCATGTACCGCAACCCTGGCAGAGACCCGGATTTACTTTAGCGATGGTTTTAATAACCTCGCCAGTTCGATTCTTAATCTCTTCCTTTTCAATTGCCTGATATGGGCAAGCTGAAACACATAGGAAACAGCCCACACATGAAGAAAAAACCGGTGCAGCCTGACGGTTCACCACGGCGATAAGAGGCTCTCGGGTAAGTTCATCCTGTGAGAACAGACACGCCACCTTAACAGCAGCTCCTGAAGCCATAGCCACAGATTCCGGAATATCTTTCGGCGACTGGCATGCCCCGGCAAGAAATATACCCGCAGTATTTGTCTCTACCGGTTTCAGTTTTGGATGTGCCTCAGAAAAGAAATGGTATGAATCATAGGATGTATGCAATTTCTGAGCAAGTTCTTCTGAACCTTCATTAGCAATACCGGCAGTTGCAAGTACGACCATATCGGCATCTATATCTACCGGCATCGCACCAAGTAGTGTGTCTGCTCCTTTAACTATCAGTTTACCGTTCTTCTCATAAATCCTTGAGACTCTTCCTCTTATATAATTTACACCATCATCCTCTATTGCCCTGCGGACAAATTCCTCATACATCTTTCCGCCTGCCCTGATGTCCATATAGAATACATAAGATTTCCCACCATGGACCTTGTGCTGATAAAGCATTGCATGTTTTGCGATGTACATGCAGCATATTTTTGAGCAATAAGGAATTCCTTTTGCAGGATCACGGGAACCGGCACATGCTATGAAAACAATTTTCTCTGGTACCTTTCCATCCGACGGTCGCCTTATCTCTCCAAGGGTTGGACCGGATGCAGATGCAAGTCTTTCAAACTGAAGTCCTGTAATTACATCCGGGTATTTTCCAAAACCATATTCCGGGAAAAAATCAGGTTGCTTAACGGTAAATCCTGTAGCAACGACAATTGCACCGACTTCAGCTTCCACAATTGTATCCTCCTGATCAAACCTTATGGCTTTGGTCGGACAGACAATTTCGCAAACTTTGCATTTACCTTTAATATAATATGTACAGTTAACCCTGTCTATAACCGGCTTGTTTGGAACTGCCTGAGGGAAAGGAACATAAATTGCCGTTCTTTTGCCTAATCCCTCATTGAATTCGCTCGGGATTTTCTTGACCGGGCATTTTGTAGTACACTGACCGCATCCTGTACATATCTTTTCGTCGAGACTCTTTGATTTTCTTCGGATCTTAGCTTTAAAATTTCCTACGAAACCCTCAAGGCTTTCCAATTCAGCGTAGGTATAAAGGGTTATATTTTCATGCTGGGCAACCTCAACCATCCTTGGAGTAAGGATACATTGCGAACAATCTAAGGTTGGGAAAGTTTCAGAAAGCTGAGACATATGACCCCCGATTGATGGATCTCTTTCAATAAGGATCACTTTATGTCCTGAGTTTGCAATATCGAGACTTGCCTGAATACCGGCAATTCCTCCGCCGATTACCAGGGCTGTTTTAGTTACAGGTACCTTTATTGCATTAAGTGAGTGATTCTTTTTAACTTTTTCAACCAAAATTCTCACAAGGTCAATAGCTTTTTCAGTTGTTGCATCGCCTTTTTCATGCACCCATGAGCAATGTTCCCTGAGATTTGCCATTTCGCACATATAGGGATTCAGACCGGCTTCTGCACATGCTTTCCTGAATGTAGGTTCATGCATCCTGGGGGAACAAGAAGCTACAACAACACCTGTAAGTCCTTTTTCTATTATTGCACTCTTAATCAGGCTTTGACCCGGGTCTGAGCACATATATTTATAATCGATACTATAAACAACGCCATCGTAACCGGCAGCAGTTTCAGCAACTTTTGCACAATCGACAGTTGCACTGATATTCTCTCCGCAATGGCAAACAAATACTCCTATTTTTGACATATAATAGTCTTATAACTTATTTTATATCTAGATATTAACTGCAACAAAATGTCTCTGAAGTCCAAGCGTTTTCCTATCAATTCCCAAAGCAAGACCAAGTACCTGTGTTACATAAAGAACTGGAATATCAATCTTCTCGCCGAGATATGAATTAATGGCTTCCCTTCGCATATCAAGGTTTGACTGACACATTGGACATGCAACTATTACAGCTTCAGCACCTCGGTCGGCAGCATCCTTCAATATTTCTCCCGAAAGACGACCCACAGAACTTGTCCGTGAAACTGAGAGACCAGCGCCACAGCATTCCGTTTTGAATGCCCAGTCAATAGGAGTCGCCCCGGCCTTCAGCATAAGTTCGTCCATTGATTGCGGGTCTTCCTCACGGTCGAATTTCAGAATTTCATGAGGTCTTACAAGCAGACATCCGTAATAACAGGCAACTTTATGTTCGAAAGGTTTAACAATACGACCTTCGAGATTCGGAGTGATATATTTATCAAGCATCTGGATGATATTCAGGATTTCAACTGAACCTTTATAATCCAGTCCATTGCCTTTTGTTATTGTCTGCTTGAGTTCAGGATGAACTGCAAGCTCATGATTTGTTACTGTTAACCGGCTATAACATGCAGCACATGGAACTACTACTTCCTTCATTCCCTGCTTTTCAGCCAGGGACAAAATCCTTGCAGGGAGCGCAAGCGATAATTCCTTATTGAGATTATGTGCAGCAGTTGCGCCGCAGCAATTCCAGTCCTCAATCTCGACTAATTCTATTCCACAAGCTTGTGCTACAGCAAGAACCGATTCGGTGTATTCACGCGAAGATCCTTTCAGAGAACAGCCCGGATATAATCCAAGAGTCATATTATTTACTTTTCTTATTTGATTTTGAAAAAATTGAAGAAACACCTGCCCGACCTTTTATCATCTCGGGAAATATATTCAGTTTGCCTCTGACAAACATTTTAGGAGCCAGAGACATATCCTGCATAACTTTAAAAGTACGTGATTTATAGTCAACTAATAAACCAATCTCGTACAGTCTTCCAGTAATTCTTATTGAATCAAGAAAAGATTTATGGAATGCAATAATATGTTTTGCCCTGTGATTTGCTTTTCCCTCTTTCAATGATTTTTCCCTCAGAAAATCCATCATCTTTGGAATATCTATGCTCATTGGGCACCTCGAATAGCACATCTCACAGGTGAGGCAGACCCAAATAGTAAATGAACGGAGGATTTTATCTTCCAGAACAGGATCACTGGTCTGAAGCATTCTCATGACATAACTTGGGGGATATTCCATCTCCTCTGAAAGTGGGCAGCCGGCTGAGCATTTTCCACATTGGTAGCAGTGACTTGCCTCTACACCAGTATGTTCCATGACTTCCCCTGCCAAACCAGCAATTACCGAATGAATGGTTTCTGCACTCATGTTTTATTTTTGTAAAATTTATTGAGCCAACAAAATTAGTTTTTTTCTTTTCATATTCCCTATTGATCAGTTAATGTAAGTGACTATAGAACTTCCTATATCGATTTGAATAGATTCTTGTTTACCGTTATTGATTATTATAATAAATTGATTATGGGAATTTTATAACAATCACATAGGACATTTCCTGTTTTTTAAAATGATACTTATTAATCATACTTTATAATGATTCTTATCATAATTGCAATTGACATTTATCAATATTGCCGGATGTATGTTTAAACAATTAGAGACTACTTTCCACGGAACATAGGATATAATAATTTGATCTTATTTAAATTAGCTATAACTGCTCAACAGAAAAGACAAAATATTGCTGTTTCTGCTAAATGAAACTATTTAAAAATATGTCTTGAAATCAGATGATATTTATCATCCTATTTAAACTGTTACAAATTTCACAATAATCAAATTATTATCATATTTTTGTGCGGTTTTTCCCACTAAATAAAACTATCATGAACAACGAATGGTTAATCCTTTTCTTCCTGGTCGGAGCCATTTTTGTCGGAGCAGTTATAGTATTCTCAGGTATTGTAGCTCCCAGATCATTTAACCCCCAGAAATTCGAACCATATGAATGCGGAATTCCTACAAAAGGTGTTACCTGGCTTCAGTTTAATGTAGGATATTACCTGTTCGCGATCCTGTTCCTGGTATTTGATGTTGAGACAGTCCTTGTTTTTCCTTGGGCTGTGGTGATGAAAGAGGTAGGGATGACTGCTTTTATCGAGATCGTTATTTTCTTTTTTATACTTGGTCTTGGCCTGTTATATGCCTGGAAAAAACATGCTCTTATATGGGAATAAAAGGAATAAAGAAAGAGGAATTCAAGGATAATGAAAGTCTTGAACTACTAAAGGAGTCCGGATCCAATGTTCTTTTAACAAGTATAGATGATGTAATAAACTGGGGAAGAAAAAACTCCCTATGGCCGCTCACATTTGCAACAAGTTGTTGCGGGATTGAAATGATGGCTGCCGGAGCACCTCGTCACGATTTTGCCCGATTTGGAATGGAGGTTTACAGAGCCAGCCCCAGACAAGCAGATGTTATTGTTGTGGCTGGAACAATTGTAAATAAAATGGCTCCTGTTCTGAAGAGACTTTACGACCAGATGTCAGAGCCCAAGTATGTTGTTGCTATGGGTGCCTGTGCAATCTCAGGCGGACCATTCTTCCTGAATTCATATAGTGTCATTAAAGGCGTGGAGCATGTTATACCGGTTGATGTCTATGTCCCTGGTTGCCCTCCACGTCCGGAAGCTTTGCTATATGGAATGCTTCAATTGCAGCGTATGATCCAGACTGAAAGCATCAAGTCGAGGAAAAACAGAAACTTAAGCCATGACAGTAAATAACACATTTTTATTCTATCTCAGTAAACTGATTATCAATGGATAAAGTTCAATTAGGCGAATTTGCAAAATCTCTCGATCCTGAAATTGAGATTAAAGAAGGCAGACAATTTATAGAGGTCACTATTCCTTCTCCAAAATTCTACCAGTTTGCAAAAAAAATAAGAGAAAGTGATGAGACATATTTTGACTATCTCTCTTGTCTGACTGGTGTGGATTATGGTCATGACCTTGGTGTAGTTTATCACCTTTTTTCAACAAAATATAATCATGGCATTGTTCTGAAAACCAGGACAACAGACAGGGAAAATCCGCATCTGGATTCAGTATCGGACATATGGAAAACAGCGGATTTTCATGAACGTGAAGCATTTGACCTTTTGGGAATCAGGTTTACCAACCACCCTGATCTCAGAAGACTCTTCCTTGATAGCTCCTGGGGCTATCCTTTAAGAAAAGACTACGTCGATGATATAAATATTGTTACCAAATAATTTATGGAAGAGGAGTTAAAAGATATTGCCCTGGATGAACAACAGGAATATGTAATTAACATGGGGCCGCAGCATCCCTCAACGCACGGAGTATTAAGGCTTGTAGTTTCTCTTAAAGGAGAAATTGTCAAAAATGTGCAACCACATCTCGGATATATTCACAGGGGGATAGAAAAAATGTGTGAGAGTATTACTTATCCTCAGATCATTCATCTTACAGATAGAATGGACTATCTCTCCGCTCATATCAATAATGAAGCTGTTTGTCTGGCAGTTGAAAAGGCTCTTGATACAGAAATACCTGACAGGATAAAAGTCATTCGGACCATCATGTCAGAATTGACTCGTATACAATCACATCAGCTCTGGTGGGCTTCATTCGGAATGGATCTTGGCGGTCTGACATGTTTTTTCTATGGGTTGCGCGATAGGGAAAAAGTGCTCGATATTTTTGAAGAGACCTGCGGAGGACGCATGATTGTGAGCTACAATTGTCCCGGTGGTCTGATGTATGACATTCATCCTAATTTTCAGAAAAGAGTAAAAGATTTCATTAAATACTTCAGGAAGATCATTCCGGAATATGATCAGTTGCTTTCCGGTAATGTGATTTTCATGGAAAGAAGCAAAGGCATCGGAAGATTATCGCTCGAAGATGCAATCTCATATGGTGTTACCGGACCTTCAGGAAGAGCCTCAGGATTCTCTTGTGATGTAAGGAAACATGAGCCTTACAGTGCTTACGACAGGGTGAAATTCAATGAGGTTTTACGTCATGACGGTGATACTTATTCCAGGTACATGGTAAGGATTGATGAAATGCGCGAATCGATGAATATCATTGAACAACTGATAGATAATATTCCTGAAGGCCCATACGCAGTAAAAATGAAACCAATAATCAGACTTCCTGAAGGCGAATATTATCAGAGAGTTGAAACTGCCCGAGGAGAACTTGGTGTATTTATTATCAGTGATGGGAACAAGAACCCATATCGCGTCAAGTTCCGCTCACCAAATTTTGTCAACCTGGGAGCTTTAAACCACATTTCAAAGGACTTTAAAATTGCTGACCTGGTTGCAATCGGTGGATCACTTGATCTGGTGATTCCTGATATTGACAGGTAATTCAAGACAAAAGACAAAAGACAAAAGACAAAAAAGTAAAAAGATAAAAATAAAAACACAAGATCTCCCTTCCTTTGAAACTCCCCCTCTTTTATCCTTAAGAGAGGGGGCCGGGGGGGTGAGTTCATGAAGATATCAGATACAAAAGTTAAAAGATAAAAAAAATGCTGTTTGCAATTGGTGCTGTTAATTCTTCTTCTTCATTATCAGTCCCCTGGTGGAAAGTCTTTTACGATTTTTCATCATTGACAAAAGGGATCGACACAGGGCTTCACAATGCTATGTCTTCATTCTGGACAACAATTGTAGAAATGCTAATAATTGGTGTTCTTATTCTTTTATTCTATGCGGTCGTTGGCCTTTTTCTGGTTTATGCTGAGAGAAAGGTTTGCGCATTCATGCAGAACAGACTAGGACCTAACAGAGTCGGACCATTCGGTATCTTCCAGACTATCGCCGACCTTATCAAACTGCTTTTTGTGGAACTAATTCCTATTAAGAATGCCGATAAATTTCTCTTTAACCTCGCTCCTTATATTGTTATTATAGCAGGTTTCATGGCTCTTTCTGCAATACCTTTTGCAAAGGGACTTCATGCCATTGATATGAACATCGGGGTCCTTTATGTTATAGCGGTTTCGTCTATGGGTGTTATCGGCGTACTTCTGGCAGGCTGGTCGAGCAATAATAAGTACTCACTGATTGGTGCAATGAGAAGCGGGGCACAGATAGTTAGTTATGAGCTGTCAGTCGGACTGGCTCTGATCACGATAGTTATCCTGGCCGGCTCAATGCAGTTGTCGGAGATTGTTGAAGCACAACGTACAGGCTGGTTCATTTTCAGAGGTCATATTCCAGCATTTATCGCTTTCATTATTTTTCTTATTTCAAGTACTGCAGAGACAAACCGTGGCCCTTTTGATCTGGCAGAAGCTGAATCTGAGCTAACAGCAGGATATCATACCGAATACTCAGGAATCAAGTTTGCATTTTTCTTCCTCGCAGAATATATGAACATGTTCATCGTTGCATCCATTGCTGCAACAGTTTTTTTGGGAGGATGGATGCCATTTCACGTAGGTAATTGGGAAGGATTTAATCATGTTATGGATTATATTCCTCCTTTTTTGTGGTATCTGGGAAAAACTGCTTTTGTAATATTCATGATGATGTGGTTCAAATGGACTTTCCCAAGGTTAAGAATTGACCAGTTGCTTACACTTGAGTGGAAGTATTTGCTTCCAATAAATCTTGTAAACGTCCTGATAATGTCATTCATAGTTCTGATGGGGTGGCATTTTTAATCTTCTAACTGAAAACTAATCTTCTAATGGGAAGTATATTAAAATATTTAAAGGAAATAATTGATGGGGTCTGGTCGCTTCTAAAAGGAATGAAGGTGACTGGGTCTTACTTTGTCCGTCCGGGCACTATCGTTACTCAGAAATATCCCGATAACCGTAAAACTCTTGTAATGTTTGAACGATTCAAGGGTGAGGTTATAATGCCGCACAATGAGAACAATGAACATAAATGTACCGGCTGCGGAATTTGCGAAATTAACTGTCCGAATGGAACTATTGAAGTTATTTCAAAGACAATCATAACTGAGGACGGTAAGAAAAAAAGAGCTATCGACAAGCATATCTATCGGCTTGGAATGTGCACTTTCTGTGCTTTGTGCGTAAAGACATGTCCCTCAAATGCTCTGGCATTTTCACAGGAATTTGAACATGCCGTATTCAACAGATCGCTGCTGATAAAAGTATCTAATAAACCCGGTTCACAAATAATGAAAGGAGTTGAGTGATGACACCAAATCAGGTAATGTTTGTACTCTTTGCTGCAATGATAGTTGTCTTCTCAATTCTGACGGTCACAACACGCAGGATTCTCAGGGCAGCAGTCTATCTTCTGTTTGTTCTTGTATCTACGGCCGGATTATATTTCATGTTAGATTATCAGTTCCTTGCCGCTGTTCAACTTACACTGTATGCTGGAGGGATAGTTGTACTTATAATATTTTCAATTCTGCTTACAAGTCACATTAGCCAGAAATTTGAAGGTGCAGAATTGAAAAAATCTATTTTTTCAGCTCTCGTCTCATTGGCAGGTGCAATACTATGCATTATCACAATTCTTGACTATAAATTCTCCGCTACAACAGAAGCTGCTAAAGAGGTAAATATGAGGTTAATAGGGAAAAGTCTGCTATCGGTTGGCTATAATGGCTATGTTCTTCCTTTTGAAGTAATCTCGATCCTTTTAATTGCGGCAATGGTCGCTGCGATCGTTATTGCCAAAAAAGGCGGGCCAAAAAAATCTCAGTCACAAACCTTAACTCAGGAATAATATGAATGCAGGTATTCCATTACAGTTTTTTTTAATCCTGGCGACAATTATGTTCTTTGTCGGGGTTTATGGTTTTCTGACCCGTCGTAATCTGATCACAATCCTGATGTCAGTCGAGTTAATACTTAATTCGGTTAATATCAATTTCCTGGCATTCAACCGTTACCTCTATCCCCACAAACTGGAAGGATTGTTTTTCAGCCTGTTTGTTATCGCTGTTGCGGCTTCAGAAGCAGCAGTTGCCATAGCTATTATTATAAATATTTACAGACGATTTACGACAATTAATGTTGAAGATGTTCACGCAATGAAATTCTGATTGTACAACTACCAGTAAAGAAACATTATGATAAATTTCAGTTATACCATTTGGATTATCCTCATACCATTCCTGATGTTTGTCCTGCTCGGACTTGCAGGTTTTAAGTTAAAGGCAAAACTTTCAGGTCTGCTGGGTACAGGCGGACTTGGTGTTGTCACCATTCTATCATATATTACTGCCTATAGTTATTTCTTCTCTTCAGAAAAAGTTGATGGAGCATATCAGAAAATTACTGCATTCAATATAACATGGCTGCAATTTACAGATAAACTGCATATTGATCTGGGAGTTCTTCTTGATCCTATTTCTGTCATGATGCTCGTTGTAATAAGTACAGTATCACTTATGGTGCATATATACAGCCTTGGTTATATGAAAGGTGAAAAAGGATTTGAGCGTTTTTTCTCATTTCTTTCACTGTTCAGTTTCTCCATGCTTGGTCTTGTACTTGCAACAAATATTTTCCAGATGTATATCTTCTGGGAACTGGTAGGTGTATCTTCATTTCTTCTCATTGGATTTTATTATACTAAACCATCTGCAGTGAGAGCCTCAAAAAAGGCATTCATTGTAACGAGGTTTGCAGATATGGGATTCCTGATCGGTATCCTGATTTTGTCAGTAACGACTAAAACATTTGATTTTATTTCACTAACCGATCCACATGGATCAGCTATTTCTCAGGGAGCAGGTATTGGGTTCCTGGGGCTTTCTGTAATGACATGGTCGATGATCTTTGTATATATGGGTGGAGTCGGTAAATCGGCAATGTTCCCATTTCACATCTGGCTTCCTGACGCTATGGAGGGTCCCACTCCTGTTTCTGCATTAATACATGCTGCTACTATGGTCGTCGCCGGCGTTTACCTGGTGGCAAGGATGTTCCCGATTTACGCAATCTCTGCTCCTGCTGCTCTTCATGTTGTAGCCTGGGTGGGTGCTTTTTCTTCCCTTTTTGCTGCAATTATTGCCTGCACACAAACAGATATCAAGAGGGTGCTTGCCTATTCCACAATGTCCCAGATCGGTTACATGATGCTTGCACTAGGTGTTTCGGGGTACGGAGGACATGAAGGACTCGGGTTTATGGCGTCGATGTTCCATCTCTTCACTCATGCATTTTTTAAAGCTTTATTGTTCCTTGCCGCCGGTGCAATTATCCACGCAGCTCACAGTAACTACTTCACGGAGATGGGAGGATTACGCAAGTATCTGCCGATAACACATATGACTTTTCTGATTGCATGCCTAACCATTGCAGGAATTCCGCCATTTTCAGGATTTTTCAGCAAGGATGAGATTCTGGCAGCAGCATTTGAACATAACAAAGCTCTTTTTGCGATTGAATATATCGTAGCCGGTCTGACAGCCTTTTATATGTTCAGACTATATTTTAATATTTTCTGGGGAAAAGAGACTCATTATGAACATACACCACATGAAGCCCCTGCTACTATGACAATTCCACTGATTGTTCTTGCTATAGGCTCTGTATTTGCCGGGTTCATTCCATTTAACCATCTGGTGACAACTGATGGAAAAGTTTTTGAAACCGGGATTGAATGGATTGTGGCTGTTCCTTCAGTGCTGATTGGATTGCTGGGAATTATAATTGCCTGGGTAATGTACAAACAGGAATCAGCAATACCTGATAAACTAGCTGCCACTTTTAAATACAGCTATAAATGGGCATACAATAAATTCTATATGGATGAAGTATACCTTTTTGTTACTAAAAAAATTATTTTCAGATATATATCAGCTCCTATAGCCTGGTTTGACAGGCATATAGTTGACGGAACAATGAATTCGATTGCCTTTGTTACACAGGTCGTTTCATTCAGGATTCGCGGATTCCAGTCAGGACAATTGCAGAAATATGGATTTGTTTTCGTCTCCGGAGCAATCTTCCTGGCATTGTTACTTATTTATTTGTGGAGATAGTTTTTAAAAAAGAAAAAGATATTAAACCATGGATATTTTGACATTATTTGTAGTAATTCCGGTTCTGACAATAACCGGTATAATCCTATTGAAAGATACACATCAGGTTCGTCTGGTCGCAGCAATTGG
>PMEC01000207.1:0-3173 GCA_003155705.1 Bacteroidales bacterium | reverse complement strand
GTTGTTTTTGCCGGAATATTTGCATCATGGGAAGTTGAATTTCTGACAAAAGAGTTTTTTGTTTCTCTTATTCTCCTTGCAACCGGGGTCTTCGGTTTCTTTATTTCAATAGACCTTTTCACAATGTTCCTCTTTTATGAGCTTGCGGTTATTCCAATGTATCTGCTTATCGGAATATGGGGTAGCGGTCCGAAGGACTATTCGGCTATGAAACTGACTCTTATGTTAATGGGTGGATCGGCTCTTCTGCTTCTTGGAATCCTTGGTATCTATTTTAATTCAGCTCCGGCTGGTGGCCGTTTTACATTCAACATTCTTGAGATATCGAAGGTATCAATTCCTATGTCTGCTCAACGGATTTTCTTTCCTCTGACATTCGTCGGTTTTGGTGTTCTTGGTGCGCTGTTCCCCTTTCACACATGGTCGCCCGATGGACATGCCTCAGCTCCTACCGCAGTTTCAATGTTACATGCAGGAGTTCTGATGAAGCTTGGAGGCTATGGGGCATTCAGAGTTGCTATTTTTCTCATGCCGCAGGCTGCACACGAGTTATCATGGATTTTTATAATACTAACTTCAATCAGTGTGATTTATGGAGCATTTGGGGCAATAGCCCAGAAAGATCTGAAATACATCAATGCATATTCTTCTGTAAGCCATTGCGGTCTGGTGCTTTTTGCTGTACTTATGATGAATCAGACAGCGATGAATGGCGCCATTATACAGATGATATCTCATGGATTGATGACAGCACTCTTCTTTGCTCTGATAGGGATGCTTTATGGACGTACACATACAAGGATGATAAATGAAATGGGGGGACTGATGAAAGTGATTCCTTTCCTGTCTGTCTGTTATGTGATCGCAGGTCTTGCATCTCTAGGCTTACCTGGACTTAGCGGTTTCGTTGCCGAAATGACAATATTTGTAGGTGCGTTCCAGCATCCGGATGTTTTCCACCGGGTGGTAACAATAATAGCTGTTTCGTCAATAGTTATAACTGCCGTATATATTCTGCGGGTTATAGCCATATTGCTTCTTGGGCCGACAACAAATGAACATTATGAACATCTCAGAGATGCAAAATGGTTTGAAAGAGTTTCAGCTGTTACGTTGATAGGTTCTGTTGCTGCAATTGGACTTGCACCCTTCTGGCTTTCAACAATGATTGGCACCAGCCTGCAACCTATTGTAGATAAAATACTTGCTCTTAATCCTTTTTGAGTTTTTAATCGCTAATTATTTTGGATAAATATATAATATGAGCTTAGAAAATTTCTCCTTAATGCGGCATGAATTGCTACTTATTGCTGCAGCCTTGCTGGTTCTTATTGCGGAGATATTCTGGAACCCTGCAAAAAAGAGATCCATCAGCCTCTTTTCGATAATTCTTTTCACATTAATTACAGTTGCAGGATTTATCCCTTCACCTTCCGGAACCCTTTTTGGAGGGATGTATGAAGTAAACAGTACAAGGTTACTCATGAAGAATATCCTTAACATTGGAGTTTTATTGGTTTTTATTCAATCAGTTACATGGCTTAACAAAGAAGAAAACTCTGAAAAGATAAGTGAGTATTTCATGCTTCTTATTTCTACGCTGGTTGGAATGAACTTCATGATATCTTCCGGACATTTCCTTATGTTCTACCTGGGCATTGAACTGGCAACAATTCCAATTGCAGCACTTGCTGCATACGATCGTTACAGGAATAATTCCGCCGAAGCTGGTATTAAGCTCATATTATCATCTGCATTGTCGTCAGGGATTCTGCTTTTTGGCCTTTCAATGATCTATGGGACAACCGGAACTTTCTATTTCGGTGAGATTGCAAAACTTTTCATTAATAATAATCTTCAGGTTCTTGGATTCATATTTTTCTTTGCCGGGATGGCCTTCAAAATTTCAATTGTCCCCTTCCACCTCTGGACTGCCGACGTTTACGAAGGTTCACCTGTTAATGTAACATCTTATCTGTCAGTTATTTCAAAAGGGGCTGCGGTATTCATTTTCATAATTATCCTGTTTACTGTTTTCCCGGTTATTATGGCGACATGGCAAAAGACAATTTACGTTACTGCCATTCTTACAATGACTATAGGTAACCTGTTTGCTATCCGGCAGCAGAACCTGAAACGTTTTCTGGCATTTTCATCTATCTCTCAGGCAGGCTATATTCTTCTCGGTTTTATAGGAGGAAATCAGCTTGGGATGGCATCTGTAATTTATTATG
This sequence comes from Bacteroidales bacterium, assembly GCA_003155705.1. Classification (GTDB taxonomy): domain Bacteria; phylum Bacteroidota; class Bacteroidia; order Bacteroidales; family VadinHA17; genus LD21. The sequence goes on along the minus strand of PMEC01000207.1, from coordinate 939 downwards.
TTCTGGTTTATATTTTTTCTAATCTGGGTGCTTTCGGAGTTGTCACGGCAATTTCAAATGCAACCGGCAAAGAGAATATCGAAGATTATAACGGTCTTTATCATACAAATCCCGGCCTTAGTCTGATTATGACGCTCGCATTATTCTCTCTGGCAGGCATCCCCCCTGTTGCAGGCTTTTTCGGGAAATTTTTCCTCTTTGCAGCCGCTGCTGAGAAAGGTTATTATCTGCTTGTGCTGATTGCAGTTTTGAACACAATTATATCATTGTATTATTATCTTCTTGTGGTAAAAGCCATGTTCATAAATAAGAGTGAGTCACCTATTAATAAATTCAGAAGTGATTTCCCGACACGATTTGCTCTGGCCATTTGTGTTGCTGGTATTGTTGTAACAGGCTTTGCAAGTGTACTTTTTGAGGCAATCAGGAGTATTAGTTTTGGCGTTTAATTCATATATCTAATGGTATGGCAATAAATAATGCAAAACATATAATAGGTGAAATAGTCGGCATACGCTGTACTATTGTTGAGACAGGAGCTTCGCTCGAAAGGGTTGCATTTCTAAGCGACCTCCTTGGATTTAACAACCGGGAAGTAAAAGAGATGAAGGAAGTCACTGATGTTCCGGGAGAAGAGCCTAAATTTACTGTCGGTGTTACTGATATTGTTTTCAATCCGGTATTTGCCATTTATGAAAGGCAACTTAAGAACAAGGAAGAAACATTTGTTACACCTGGTTACTGGAAACAGGAATGTACCAAATGTGATCCAAGATACTGGATAAGAAGAAAAGGTGCCGGGAAGACTATTGACAATTAAGTTATCAGAAGGGAAAATAATTACAGACTGTTATCATTCCAGATTTCCCAGGCCCTCTCAGCCTGGCCGTAAAGCATTTTTATACCGCTTATTATTGTGCAGCCTTGCTCCTTTCCCGC
>PMEC01000084.1 GCA_003155705.1 Bacteroidales bacterium | reverse complement strand
AGGTCTTTTTCACGGACAATAATGTTCCTTATCCCCAGATCCTGGTACTTGGCTATTGCCTGTCTCTTCGCTCCTTCTCCGATTGAGACCATTGCTATTACAGAGGCTGTTCCGAAAATAATTCCCAGCATGGTAAGAAATGAACGGAATTTATGATCAATGAGACCTAATGCTGCAATATTAAAATTTTCTGCAAACTGCATACTTTATATATTTTTGGGGTTAAGAATTTCATCAAATGGGACGAGCTTTTGCCCCTGTTTTACTCCACTTGTAATTATAGTGTAATTGGTATTGGCCATTCCGGTCTGAACTTCTGTTTTTCTTACTTTACGACCTCTTTTAATGAATACATAAGAGTGTCCTTTCTCTTTCAGAAGACAATTATTAGGCACAAAAAGATCTTTATCCGATTCGTAAAGAATATATTCGCAACTGACTGTCATCCCTGGTCTGAGCCGCTGATCAGATTCTTTGATCTCAACCGTTACATTAAACACCTTCTGCTGATCATGGGCGAAACATATCTTGCTGATATCTTTTATTATTCCGTTAAATGGTACCGAAGGAAGTGCATCGAGCCTGACAATTACTTTCATTCCCGGTTTGACTTTTCTGAATTCAGCTTCATTAATGTACGTTTTTGCTTTCATCCTTGAAATATCAGGAATACTTGCAATTATATATCCGGTGTATGGAGAATCCCCTATTTTCCAGTTTTGCGGATTTGTATAGTTTCTGTTGGAAGCGACCTGGAACGTTCCATCAAGAGGAGCCCTGATCAGAAACTGTTTCAATGTCTCCTTTGCACCTGTCAGTTCTGACTGGCGCTGAATTACCTTTATATGTTGAATTACACGGTCGTAATTATCCAGGATCGGTTTAAGCGCAAGATTCCGCTTTACTTTATCAAGTGCGACCATTTCCTGCTGAAACTCGAGCGCCTTAATTCTTTTCTGGACTTCCGTATCAAACTTACTGACTTCAACCTGCAGTTTTTTCAGATCGTAAGCAGATTGTTCGTTTTTCAGCTGGGCATTCAGCTCCTGTATGTTATTCTGACTCTGTACATCCTGCTTTTTAGCTGAAGCCAGTTCGTTGTCAAGCATATCTTCCCTTTCGAGAATGTACTTATAAACTGATGATGCATCGAGTTTTATAACAGAATCTCCTTTATAGACAATTTTACCATGGTCGGCCAGTCCGACTATTTTAAACTGGTATCCATATTGCCAGGCTATTCTTGGCATCATTATATAAGAGGCATTAATTGCATCCAGTTCACCGGGCTCTGTCACGGACTGTCTGAAGAAACCGGTCTTGACTGTTATATCACCAGGCCCACCGTTACTGCAGGAGTTTAATAATACGAACAAAATCAACAGATAATATATAACTCTTTCGCTCATTGCCAGTGAATTATTTCATATTTGTTTTAGTTCCCGGTTTGGGTTTCTCTTCCTCTTTATTCAGGAAAGGATTGGTTAATGCCAGTTCTTCATTTTCTGTCAATCCCTCGGTAACAATTGCAAAATCTGAATTAGCTGATCCGATTTTTACATCTTTCCGTTTAAAACCGGAACCGGTTTTCACGTATACATATTCATTCGCCTGATCTTTAAAGATTGACTCAAGAGGAATATAGAGCACTCCCTGTAATTCATTAATTACTATTTTACAACTGACTGTCAGACCCGGCAGTAGATTTCCGGATTTACCCTCTATCTTTATCTGCACCGGGAAAACCTTTATCTTCGATTTGGAATCTTTGTTTTGGGCGAGGTTAGCTATTGTCATTACTTTGCCCGAATAGGTAGTATCGGAATATGCATCAGGTTTTAATTCAACTCTCAAACCGAGAGAAATTTTCGCAATATCAACTTCATTAATTTTTGTTTCCGCCATCATTTCACTCAGATCAGGAAGCTCAATTAAGATAGATCCGGAATATGGCTGATCGCCAGCCTGCCATTTTTGCCCTGTATAAAAGTTGTCTTTCAGAATAGCAATTCCAGGGCTTGGGCTGATCACAAACAGGTTTTTGGCAGTATTATTGGCATCATCAAGCGCAGTTGTTAATTGTTTTATGCTTAAGGTTTTCTGGAAGATATCTTCCTGTTGAATTTTCTTTTTGTTTTCTATCTGTTCTTTTGCCCGTTCAAGAGCAATGTTTGCTGTCTCCAACTTAAGGTGGAGCTCCTTCTTTGTAACCTCCGGTTCGTAAAGCTCCTGATCGAGGTTGATTTTCGAAATTTCCTGGGAAATACGAGAACTTTCCAGATCAGATTCAAGATCCTCTATTTCCGACTGTTGTGTTGCTTTTAATTTCTCAAATTCAGCATTGGCAATTTCAAGTTGCTGCTGTGATGTTATAATAGCTTTTTTCAGGTCAGAAGGATCGAAAACGATAACTGTGTCACCTTTTTCCACTTCTTTACCATCGCTGACAATGCTGGTAATTTTTAAGTTACCGTAACGGTAGGAAATATTGGGTGCAGTTATAGATATAGAATTGACGGCACGAACAGTTCCCTGTTCTGTCACCTCTTCTGAAAAGGTACCCTTTCTAACCAGTACGGTTTGTACTTCCTGAACTACTTTTCCTTTGCATCCAATGAGTACTGACAAGCAGAGAAAAACAATAGTTTTATTCATAATTATATCTTTATAAAAAAAATTTACGATTTATATTTATCAAAATGATGATTCTTTACTAACTGTTTTTATTGATACTGAATCTTTTTTATCCGAACCTTTATTGCCGGTTTTTTCCGGTTTTATTTTTCTTTCCTCTTTAATCATATTATGTGATGGCATAGTGAGAGCTATTGTTTCGTTTCCTGTTAGCCCCTTTGAGACAATACTGAACGAACTGTTTGATGTCCCGGTTTCGACTGTTACAGGTATGAATTTTTTGCCCTGGGCAACATAAACAATTTTTAAACTGTCTTTCTCGAAAATAGATGCTACCGGCACCACAATTGTGTCTTTCACCTGATCGATTATTATCCTGCACAGAGCGCTTAAACCTGGTTTCATTCTGGAATGGCAACTATCGACACTGATAACCACCTCATATGTTTTAATTGCAGTTCTAATCTGAGAATTTGCTCTCTGAAGCGACTTTCTTTTTATCTTCCCAGTCGTATGCAGGTCAGAAGCAGATTCAACATTGATTAACACCTTTTGACCATTTTGAATTTTTTTATAATCAGACTCGGAAACCTCTACTGTAATCTGCATCGTTTTCATATCAGGTATCTGGAGAACCGACATATTACTCAATGTACTGCTCCCTTCTTCAATATCTCCGAACATAAATGCTCCACCTTCCAGACGATAATTCTGCACATGCATAACTATACCATCGACAGGAGAAGCAATCTTCAGGGAATTAAACTGCTTCTGAAACATCTGAAGACGGTTTTTCTGCATCATTATGCGTGATGACATTTTTATAAGCTCCGAATTATTGATTCGCTTTTGTGCTGTGAGTTTTTTCTGAAGTTTGTTTTTCTCAATATTTGCTTTCTCCATTTCAAGAGCAATCAGTTTTTTATCCACCGGTGTCGCAAATTTCATTTTTAACGAGTCCAGCATAGATATGGCAGTCTCGGCTTTATTCGTTTCAACCTGTGCGTTTAACAATGAAAGTTGCATGGCATTGTCTGCCGTAAGTTTTTTAAGATCACCTTCCATATTTTCCAGGTCAACCTTGTACGATTCAATCATATCTGAAAGTTCAGGTACATTAAAGACACAGATAGTGTCGCCTTTCTTTACATGAGTTCCGTCTTTTACCAGATGAGTCAACTGCAAAAGATTAGTAATGGGAGTTACAGGTGCCAGAATGGTGAAATTGTTTACAGCCTGTACCGTCCCCAGCGCATCAAGGGTCTCAATATAATCCCTACGCTTAAGATCATAGGTGATAAGATTCGATTTGTCCTTTCTGCAAGCCGGAACGAGCAGTAAGAAAAATAAAAACAGGACAATCATTTGCTTCATGCAAAAAATGGTTGGATAGGATTCTGTTTAAAGTCTTTACAACGGTTTTAATCAGCCTTTTATTTCAGGAAGAGGCGAATTAAAATATATTGTTTGTCAAATAATTATTAAATATATAACGAATTAATTAGTTGTACAATAAAGATGTTAATTATTTTTGATGTTTTTCAGGATTATAAGGAGTGATCTTCTCTTTTACTCTCAGGTCTTTTCCATTTTCGTCCTTTAAGAGTTCGACTCTTGTTTGATACAAGTGGCTATTACGCCTGGTGCCTACCCCGTTTAATATTTAAGATAAACATTATTTAATAAATATCTTCGGCATGTTATTGTATCTATGATTTCCTTCAACCTCCCATTTCGGAATAGAACCCAACGTACCACAGTACTTTTATCCGCAAAAGCTTTAGTTTTGATTGTTGACTTAACTTTTCCACCAATCCAGTATAATTGATTATCAGACATCAGTCCATAGTTGTCGATTTTATATGGATATAAAGTTCTCCCGTCAACTCCATTCGACTTCCAGGACAAACAGAGAGTATCACAAGCAGGCGTTTGGCTTTTTCTATATATTTTTATTGTAAAATCCACTAATTTGCTTAAGGAAAAGGATAGATACTGTGCATTTTTTTTAAGGTCGATCAGAGCTATTTCTTTGGCCATAAACGCATAGTCTGAATCACCGACAAAACAAAAATTATAGTAATAAGCATTTTTTACTTTTCTCAATAAATATGTGAAATACCCTGTACTGTCAGTAGAGAATTGGCCGGCATTGACTGGGACTAATTTATTACTACTATCTACTAATCCCTGGACAATTATGTCTCTCCAGGGTAGTTTCTCTTTTGAGCTTTCATCTACAACTTTCCCTTTTATTTTTAGGATGCCTTCAGTTTTAAGACATCCTGTTAAAAGTAACCCAAAAGTTAGAGTTATGTAAATAAAAAACTTCAAAAGAAATAAATATTAATGTTTTGCATCTTGAATGAAAGGACGGGTTGAACCGGGCCCCGCTTTGCGGAATGAGTTCGACGAAACCAAAAAGTTAAATTGAAAAGTTCTTTCATTAGTTTACCTCCTACCGACTACTGACTTCTGTCTTGTCCTTCAGGTACGCTTTCGCCCCGTCAGTCACAAAAGCATTTATCTAATAATACATTGAATTACAAATTATTTTTAATGCTCTTAACTTTCCTTCACCCTTCAGAAATCATATTAAAATTAAACAAAATTATTAACATCGTCACAGTTTTAAAAAAATATGACTTATGGGAACCAATAATAAGACTGAAATATTTTGGGGTGAGTTCCTGATACCAAAATGAGGAAATAATTGATTATCTTGTTCTATAAAAAAATTTATAACTCTTTTCTGAAACACATCAGCTATTAATTATGGTTATATATTCAAAGAAAGCTCAGGACAAAATTGAAACAGTAATGCGTGAATTTAAACTTGGGGAATTAGAATCTGGCAAGGGTGGTAAAGGTGGAATAGTAAAAAGTCGCAAGCAAGCTATTGCAATTGGGATAAGTGAAGCCCGACGAGAAGGAGACAAAGTTCCAAAGGAAAAAGGTTAATCAGACATTATACTTCAGGTACTCCCATACCACATTGAAAAGTATGAATGAATTGAACTTTACAAAATGAATGAAATTCTCGATACCCAGTTGATGCATCCCCGTGATCAGATAACAATGATTATCAGCCGGATCTACAAAAGGGGAATGACAACCACATCAGGTGG
>PMEC01000146.1 GCA_003155705.1 Bacteroidales bacterium | reverse complement strand
GTGTAGCAGAAAGATTTAAACTGCAGAAAAGATATTTAAATGAATTTTTTCAATAAATAATTTTTAATTTTGACACCGGCGATGGGGTTCGCCATTAACCGCTCCTGAAAAGCTGATAACTCCTGCTGATTGAAAACTTTAATAGGAGTTATATGTCACAGATTTATTTTATAGCAGCACTCTGGTTCCTGGCAGCATTATTGTCAACAATCCTGGCTAATCAGCTAAAGATTTCAATGGCTCTGATGGAGATAATGGTTGGAGCAATTATAGGATATCTCGCCTTTAAACTGAATCTAACAGAAAAGCTCACCCTGAATGCTGACTGGATAAAATTCATTGCCGGTGTTGCAGCAATAATGCTTACATTTCTTGCGGGTGCAGAACTAAACCCGGATTCACTAAAATCAAAATTTAAAGAAATAACAATTATCGGATTGGTCGGATTCTTTGCTCCTTTTATTGGGGCATCTTTTGTTGCATATTATCTTTTACACTGGGGCTTGCAGGCAAGTTTGCTGACAGGGATTGCATTATCAACTACTTCAATGGCCGTAGTCTATTCAGTGATGATAGAATATGGGCTGAATAAAACAGGATTTGGAAAAAGCCTTCTTGGTGCATGTTTCGTCAATGATTTGGGAACAGTTATCGGGTTGGGTCTGATCTTTGCTCCATTTACATACAAAACCCTGGTATTTATGACGATAACCGTTGCTTTAATATTTGTATTACCTGGTATCACAAACTTTTTAATAAAACATTTTGCTTTTAAAACTGCAGCAATAAGGACAAAATGGATACTTTTTGTTCTGATTGCTATGGCTGTTCTGGCCATCTGGTCTGGTAGCGAACCGGTATTACCGGCATATATTATTGGAATGATTCTGGCGAAAACCATGGAAAAGGACAATTTTTTTATTCGCAGGATCAGGACTATGACAATCGGCTTTCTGACACCAATATATTTTTTACGTGCCGGTGCTCTGATGTCTGTTTCAGCCTTGATAGCAGCACCTTTTGTTTTTATTCTGCTTTTTTTGTCCAAAGTTTTTTCGAAAATACTTGGCTTATATCCTGTAATAAATCATTTTAAGAAACATAAGGATGAAAAATGGTACTATACCTTATTAATGTCAACAGGATTAACATTTGGGACAATTTCTGCATTATACGGTCTTACAAATAACATAATCACACGGGAACAATATTCCTTTCTTGTAGGCACAGTAATTGCAAGCGCTATAATTCCGACTCTGATTGCCAATAAGTTTTTCCTGCCTAAACATTTAGTCGAAGAACCCGTACTGGATGATCAGCCTCCGGAAATTTCAATGAAAAGGAAATAAATTAATATCAACATTATCTCAAATAATGCCGTCAGAAAGAAAAGTATTACTCCAGGAAAACCATCGGAGATCATTTACTTCGACTCTTATAATAGTTGAACAATTACTTATTGAAATAGAGGACTTAATGGTCAGTCAATATAAAACATGTTGCTTTGAAATAAAAAATGACCTTGATAGTGAAAAAATAAGTCATAATTTGAAAGTAATTGAAGAAGCTCGTAAACAAATTTGTAATTTAGCTGAAAAGTATAACACCGATATGCGTACTCAGAGTATGCAGAGGATAATTGATGTAAAGAAGACAAAAATCTGGGAAATTCTATGTGATGCCAAATCAAAAAAACAGAAAGGATTTGGTGAATTTCCGTTAAAACTGATTAAAGAATTCGATGAAGATATTGAAGAATTGATGAATATTGCTGAGAAAATTAAATATTAATTTAAATGAATAACTATGGAAATAATTAATGTATCTGCTCTTGAGATACTCGATTCAAGAGGAAACCCCACAGTAGAAGCTCATGTTACACTTGAAGATGGTGCTATAGGCCGGGCAATGGTTCCGAGCGGAGCATCAACCGGCGAACGGGAAGCATGCGAATTACGCGATGGAGATAAAAAAAGGTATGGCGGTAAAGGCGTACTGAAGGCAGTTGAAAATGTAAACAAAATAATCGCTAAAGAGATTGAAGGCAAGTGTTTTACAAATCAACGGGAACTGGATTATTTTATGATCGGGTTGGACGGGACTCCAAATAAAGCTAAGCTTGGAGCAAACGCAATACTGTCTGTGTCGATGGCCTATGCACGTGCTGAAGCAGAAAGCGCTGGTATACCTCTTTATCAATATCTTGGAGGTGTCAATGCGTATCTTTTACCCGTTCCATGTCTGAACATTATTAACGGCGGAAAACATGCTGATAATAATGTTGATTTTCAGGAATTTATGATTGCCCCTCACAGTGCGGCCACATTCACAGAAGCAATTCGGATGGGTGTCGAGGTTTTTCATACTCTGAAATCAGTTCTGAAAGCCAAAGGATACAGTACCGGGGTAGGCGATGAAGGTGGTTTTGCACCTGACCTTAAATCAAACGATGAGGCTGTTGAGGTAATACTCGAAGCTATTAACAAAGCAGGTTATAAGCCAGGGACCGATGTCAGCATCTGTCTTGACCCCGCTGCCAGTGAAATGTGGGAAGATGGCAAATACAAGCTATTTAAAAGCACCGGCAAATTAATCTCAAGTGAAGATTTGATTAAACTCTGGGAAAACTGGGTAAAACAATATCCTATCGTACTGATCGAAGATGGTCTGGCTGAAAACGACTGGAAAGGCTGGAAAAACCTTACCGATGTTCTGGGATCCAAAATTGAGATAGTTGGGGATGATCTTTTCTGTACTAACAAAGCCATCCTGGCGGAAGGTATTGCCAAAGGCGTTGCTAATTCGGTTTTGATCAAACTCAACCAGATAGGTACAGTCACAGAAACACTCGAAACAATTGAACTGGCTTACAGGAATAATTATAATGCGTTTGTTTCGCATCGGAGCGGTGAAACACCCGATAGCTTTATTGCAGATCTTACAGTTGCTGTAAATGCAGGGCACCTGAAAACAGGAAGCGGATGCCGTGGAGAAAGAATTGAGAAATTTAACCAGTTGATGAGAATAGAACACGAATTGGGGAAGAGCTCAAAATTTGCTGGTAAACAGGCATTTAAAAACGCAAAATAGGTATTAGGATATATCTGGGAATTCTCTTTTTTACTTTTGATGATCTTAAAGGGTTTCGATAAGTTTCCGAAGCCTGTTAATATCTTTGTCAAATTATTCTGCCAATGTCAAAAGAAACCATGACCTCACGCGAACGGGTAAAAGCAGCATTAAACCATGAGGAACCTGATAGGGTCCCCATCGATTTAGGAGGTTTTCAGACAGGGATTCATAAAAATGCTTATAAAGAATTAATAGAGTATTTAGGGATTATTGAAGAAATCGAAATGCTTGACCCGGTTCAGCAAATCGTGAAACCAAGCGAAACAATCCTTAAGAAATTTCATGTGGATGTCAGGTATATNNTCATCCTCTTGCAAATGCTGGCATTGATGATATTGCCAGTTATCCCTTTCCCGATGGCTCAGATAGATCCAGATTCGCAGGTATCCGTGAATCAACGAGGAAACTTCGTAATGATACGGAATATGCTATTTCAACCGGCATAGGAGGTGTAACTTATGAAACATGCTGGTATTTAAGGGGCCTGGAACAATGGTATTATGATATGCTGGCCAATCCCGAATTCTGCGAAGCGCTTATTGAGCAGACTTTTAAATTCTGGTACAATTATTATATTGGCTTTATGGAAGCTGTAGGAGATTTGGTGGATATTGTAATGGTAGGAGATGACCTTGCCGGACAGGAAGGTCCACTCTTTTCTCCTGAGTTTTATCGTTCTGTTGTTAAGCCGCGGCAAAAGAAATTAATACAGCATATTCGTTCACTGACCAAAGCGAAGATATGGTATCATACCTGCGGTTCATGTGTGGAATATATTCCCGATCTGATCGATATGGGTGTGGATATAATTAATCCGGTTCAGATCAGTGCCAGGAATATGGATCCCATTCAATTGAAAAAAAGATTTGGAAGTAATATTGTCTTCTGGGGTGGTGGTATTGATGCTCAGCATATACTTCCTTTTGCAACACCAGATCAGGTAAAAAATGAAGTTCATAAGTTGATTGAAATTTTTAAACCAGGCGGGGGGTNNCGTGTTCAACAATGTTCATAATATCCAATCTGGAGTACCCGCCGAAAATATTATAGCAATGTATGAAGCGGCATATGGGTTTGGGTTTTATAATTAGTTTTAGAATCGGCTGAATGAAATTTTCATCTTAAGCAGCATCCAGCCGAAAAACATGTCCTTTGATCAGTAAGCTAAATTTCATCAATAATATTATTTTTGCTCATAACTTACTTTTTTTTGAATGGAGAATAATAAATCGGCTGCAATAATCGGTGCTGGAATCGGGGGAATAACTATTGCCATTTACCTCGCAAAGAACGGATATAATGTAAATATTTACGAAAAAAATGATGTTCCGGGAGGACGCTGCGGCCAGCTGATCCATGAAGGACACAGATTCGATCTTGGCGCAACTATGCTTCTTATGCCGGGAGTTTACAGGGAAGTTTTCGAGAGTCTTGGTTTGAATTTTGATGAATTACTTGAAATAAAACCTCTTGAGGATCTCTATAAACTTTATTTTGATGATGGTAACGAGATTATCTTTTCCACAGACCGGAAAAAAATGAAGGCTCAGCATGAAGCTATCGAGAAAGGTAGCTTCAGCAGATCTGAATCTTATATTTCAGAAGGGTACAGCTTTTATAAGATTGCACATAAGAAACTGATCGGCAGGAATTTCTATAATATTTTTGAATTTGCCACTTTAAAAAATATACTGATGCTTATTAAGCTTAAGACCTGGCTTACACATCAGAAATATGTTCAGAAATTTTTCAGGAATCCTCATCTGCAAATGGCGTATACTTTTCAGAATATTTATGTCGGGCAGAGTCCTTTCGATGCGCCTGCATTTTTTTCAATGATTCCTGCCATCGAGCTTGTCGAAGGATCTTATTTCCCAGAAGGCGGGATTTTCAGTGTTGTGGAGAAACTCAAATCTGAAGCCATAAAAAATGGGGTGACCTTCAATTTTGATAAAGAAGTTTCAGGAATACAGGTCAATCGAGATAAAGCGGAATCAATAACATTTAAAGACGGTGAGTTAATTGGTGCTGATCTGATTGTTGCTAATGCTGACCTGCCATACGTTTACCGTGAACTTTTGCCTGATAAAAGAATATCACGCAAACTTGATAAACTGAAATATTCATGTTCGGCAATGGTTTTTCACTGGGGACTTGATAAAAAATATCCTCAGCTTGCCCATCATAATGTATTTTTAAATGACGGATTCCGGACCGGACTCAGGGTTATCTTCAAGGATAAATCCGCAGATCCAAATCCGAGTTTTTACGTTCATGCTCCGGTAAGAACCGATCCTTCAGCTGCACCCGAAAACAATGATACTCTTTCAGTAATAGTTGGTATCGGCCATATTGATGAAACAAAAGAACAGGACTGGAATAATTTCAGAATGATTACCAGAGAGGCGGTGATCAGGCGCCTGAAAAAAGCAGGATTGACCGATATTGAAGATCATATTAAACATGAACGATGTTATTCTCCGAAAACATGGGAAAGTGCATATCATGTATCGAAGGGTTCTGTTTTCGGCAGTCTCAGCCATAGCTTGTTTCAAATGGGATATTTTCGTCCTCACAACAGACATAATAAGTATAAAAATCTTTACTTTGTAGGCGGGAGTACCCATCCAGGAAATGGGATTCCTTTAGTACTGTTATCGGCGAAACTTACAGCAGAAAGAATACTCAAAGAAGAAAAAAGAAGGAAATGAATGCACTTCAGGAAAAATATCTCGAGATTTTCAATTCAATTGATTTTGAGCAGATTAATGATCATCCTAATATATTAATTGCTGCACAGTTCTGGGATGAAAAACGATACGGTGCCGCAAGGACCCTGTACAAGTTCATGAGGACAATAGATGATCTGATAGACAATCATAAGGCTGTTAACAAAACTATTTCTGAAGGCGAAAAGATACATTTTACGGAAGATGTGAATAACTGGCTGAAAGCGATTGTAAATGGAGGTATTGACAACTCATTGCACTCTGAACTTACCGATACTATCAAAAAATTCCGGATACCTTCCTGGCCGCTTGAAGCTTTTGCAGGGTCAATGATATATGATATTAATAATAACGGATTCCCAACATTNNGGGAACTCGAAAACAAGTACTCCGCCCCGGCATTTAATGTAAAAGAGGCTGCAACATCCTGCGCTATATTCAGTTATCTGGTTCATATTATACGTGATTTTCAGAAAGACCAGCTTAATAACCTCAATTATTTTGCAGATGACCTTCTTGAAAAACATGGACTGAACAGAAATGACCTTTCAGGAATTGCCAGAGGAGACCAGATCAGCAACGGCTTCCGTGAACTTATTGCTGAGTACTATCAACTGGCAGTTGAATATCGCCAAAAAACATATGACTGTATAAGAGCAATCTGGCCATATCTCGGACCACGATATCAGCTTAGCCTTGAAATTATTTTTGAGTTGTATCTTATGGTGTTCGAGAGAATTGATATCCTCCATGGCAGATTCACAACCGGGGAACTAAATCCAACCCCGGAAGAATCAAAACAATGTGTTTATAGAGTGATTATGAATTCCAGGACGATAAAAGTCTGAGACC
>PMEC01000171.1 GCA_003155705.1 Bacteroidales bacterium | reverse complement strand
TTGTCAGTTTTATTAATGAAGAGATTAAAAAAGAGATCGCCTTATAAGGCTGATTTTATTAAAGAATAATAATATAAATAAGGAGGAAATAGTTATAGCATTACCAGTGAGAAATTGGCCGGCAAGGAATATTCAACCGGCACATAAAATCAATAACAGAANNAAATGGAACTTGATCTTGTTGAAATTTCCCCAAATGCAGATCCACCTGTTTGTAAAATAATTGATTATCAGAAGTTTCTTTATCAGCAGAAAAAGAAACATAAAGAGATCAAAGCCAAAGCTTCAAAGATTGTTGTAAAAGAGATCAGATTTGGTCCTAACACTGATGATCATGATTATAATTTTAAGCTCAAGCATGCAATGAAATTCCTTGACGATGGTGCAAAAGTCAGAGCATATGTATTCTTTAAAGGACGGTCAATTCTATTCAAAGAACAAGGTGAAGTTCTGCTTCTCCGTTTCGCAAACGACCTCGAGGAATATGGGAAAGTTGAACAACTTCCAAGGCTTGAGGGAAAACGAATGATAGTTTCCTTCGCTCCAAAGAAAAAGAAATAGGATAGTTACATTTATATTATATTAATCAGAAATGCCAAAAGTGAAAACCAATCCGGGAGCAAAGAAAAGATTCTCTTTGACCGGAACAGGAAAAATCAAACGTAAACATGCCTTTAAGAGTCATATCCTGACAAAGAAAGAGACAAAACGTAAGAGAAATCTTACTTATTTCGGCCAGGTTGACAAAGCTGATAAAAAGAATATTCAACTACTTCTCGGTCTTAAATAGTGTTTATTAATTGATTAAAATATATAGTATTAACAGATTGCTCAGCAGATAAGAGTTCGCCTGAAGCGAAACGCTGACCTTCAAAAACAGAGAATTATGCCAAGATCAGTAAATTCAGTCGCATCAAGGGCCAGAAGGAAAAAGGTCCTCAAGCAAACAAAAGGGTTCTTCGGTTCAAGAAAAAATGTAATCACAGTTGCAAAGAACACACTTGATAAAGGGTTGGGATATGCTTACCGTGACAGACGGGCTAAAAAAGGAGAGTTCAGAGCTTTATGGATTCAAAGGATTAATGCAGGTGTGCGACAGTACGATATGAGCTATTCTGAATTTATTGGAAAACTCAGCCAGAAAGGAATTGCACTCAACAGGAAAACTCTTGCCGACCTTGCAATGAACCACCCTGAAGCTTTTAAAGCTATAGTTGAAAAAGTTAAGTAGAAAATAATAACTCAATAAAAAAGCTGACCTGAAAGTCAGCTTTTTTTGTTTATTAACCTCACCCTAAATCCCTCTCCCAGGGGAGAGGGACTTATTGTGCTAATTATCATGGTTTTACGCCCCTTCTCTCCCGGGAGAAGGGGCAGGGAGATGAGGTGGGTCATCTTACCTTCATAAACATTCTTCCGAATCTTATCTTCTTCAACCCTTTGGCTTCCTTATCGATAGATAACCAGATGAACTTTGGTTTTCCGATAACATGATCTTCCGGAACAAAACCCCAGTACCTTGAATCGGCTGAATTATGTCTGTTATCCCCCATCATCCAGTAATAGTCCATTTTGAAAGTATAACTATCTGCTGGAATATTATTTATGAATATTTTATCTCCCTCTATGCGCAAATCATTATTTTCATANNAAAATATAGGGTTCAAACTCCCCTGCCCTTACAAATATTGGTTTTACATCTGTCACATTTGAGAATTTTGACAATGCCTCAGCGTTCCCCTTTGTAAGCGGAAGAATATAGACTCCCATATAAGATTGCTGATCAGCTTTGGAAATATCAAGCCTTTCAAAAGCTTTTGGATTTATCGTAGTACCATTTGTGTTTACATCATAAGTTGTCTGCTGGGTTTTGTTTTCAGCAAGTTGCTTCCCGTTTATAAAAACTGTTCCTTCTTTAATAAGAATAGTATCACCCGGAATACCAATACATCTTTTTACATAATTGTCTCTCCTGTCAACCGGTCTGTAAACTATGTGAAATCGTTCCCTGACCTCTTTTCTTGCAAGATCCATGTAATATGCATCACTTTTGACTGGTTGAGATGCATTTGCATCCCTATCTTTATATTCACGAGCAGCTCTTCTGACAATCTCATAATAGCTGGTTGCTGTATCTTCTAAGACTACTGTATCTCCCGCCGGAAAGTTAAAAACGATAGGATCATTATTTCTTACCCCTCCTGTTCCGACCAGTCTCTTATATGGCCAATGAATCAGATCCGACCAGGATTTGCCATTGGTGATTGGCAGTGTATTCTGTGTAAATGGAAATGCAATAGGTGTATTCGGCATTCTGGGACCATACGCAATTTTACTCACAAAAAGATGATCTCCAATCAATAATGATTTCTCCATTGAACCTGTAGGTATCCTGTAATTCTGAAAAAGAAAGATGTTAATAAGAGTAACGGCAATTACTGCAAATATCAGTGCATCAAGCCATTCAATAAAAGTACTGTTATTACCGTTTCTTTTTTTCCAGAAGGCCCAGTTAACTTTTTCAGTTACGTAAACATCGAAAACTATGGCAAGACCGATAAGCAACCAATAATTTCCGATCCATATTACAATAAGAAGATAAATAATCGCAGCAACAGCAAATTTGAAGTATTTGTTGGACAGTATATCATTCATAAATATTTTATTAAAGTTCACAAAAGTAAAAAAAATAATCAGAAACCAAGAACATCATTCATTGTGAAGACGCCTTGTCTGAATCGGATAAATTCTGCAGCCAGAACAGCGCCATATGCAAGACCTTTCCTGTTTTTAGCTTCATGCTTAAGGCTGATAGAATCAATTTCGGAGTTCCAGACAACGGTATGTGTCCCTATTACAGTTCCCTCCCTGATTGACCTCACCGGAATGCAATTCTCTGATTTATTCTTTTCAAAGCACCAGCCTTCGTAACCTTTATGATGTTTCCTGATTGATTCTGCCAATGAGATAGCAGTGCCACTTGGTGAATCTAATTTTTTAATATGATGGATTTCCTCAATCATAGGGTTATACTCTTTATATCGTTCCATGATTTTTGCAAGATCATTATTAAGTCTGAACATGATATTTACACCAACACTAAAGTTTGAGGAATGGATAAAGGCTGTTCCATTTTTAATACAGATATCTGAAGCCAGGTCATAGTTTTTCAACCAGCCCGTAGTACCTGACACAACCGGTTTTTTCAATTCAAGGCATTTAACAATGTTTTCAAAAGCAGAATCCGGTGATGAAAATTCGATTGCAACATCAATCTCTTTGAAACTTATAGCATTAAGATCATCAGTATTGCCGATATCAACTACCTGCTTTATAGTATGACCCCTTTCAATGGCCACGCTTTCAATTTCATGGCCCATACGTCCATAACCGATCAATGCAATATTCATGTGTTTGCTGTTTTTGCGAAAATACCTGTTTTTTAAATGAATACAACTAAATCTATTATTAAAATGTTTAAGAAAAAGTTAAATATTCCGGGGAGAAAGTACTTAGAGTGAGCTAAAGTTTGCCTGCCTGCTGCAGGCAGGGAGTACTTAAAGGTTAAATAATAAATTAAAACGTATTTTCACAAGTACTCTAGGCACTCTAGGCACTTCAATTCATGTCTTTTTCTTTTTGATTCGAATGTTCTTCCTTCTGAATCCCTTTAAGATAACTATGGTACCAAGACAGGGAAACATCAGAATATGAATAGTTTGTCGTTTTTAGAAGAGTCGTACTGAAATACTTTTTATTAATCATATTTTCAATCTGATCTGCTCTTTTCCAGAAACCATAATTATAGGCTGTTGACAGAAACAACACTTTT
Organism: Bacteroidales bacterium; assembly: GCA_003155705.1. Classification (GTDB taxonomy): domain Bacteria; phylum Bacteroidota; class Bacteroidia; order Bacteroidales; family VadinHA17; genus LD21. The sequence continues at coordinate 11,626 of PMEC01000171.1, read as the reverse complement.
TCATCATTAGTCTTTGATCTAAGATTAAAATTTTCTTCACATATTTTTATGAAGACAATAAGGTAATTGAGTTGTGTTTTAGAATCTTCAAGGTCAGAAACGATTGAAGTTCTGAAACTTGTAATATCATCATAATCCTCCTTCCGCCTAAATAGTTTGTCGGCCTTATTTCCCATTGCTCCTCGTGCCTTTTCACGGATCATTTCACCAAATGATGGCTTCATCTGAAAGGGGCCGATCGAGAAATTGGCATACTCATCGCCAAGATTTATATAAAGTGTCTTCAAAAGCCCGATCTCAATTTTATCACGAAGTGCTGAATACCTTACCAGTTCAGGGAAAATAACTGCAGTTGCGACGGGAAAGGAAACCTTATATTGTTCCAATTTAGGTTCTATCCAGCTTTTGTTCTGTTCAATGAAAGACAAGGCTTTATCCCAGTCGCTGCCAAAAATATTTTGGTAATTCAATTGCTGGGAACAAACTGTCCTGACAGACAACAAAAAAAATAAACCAACAAAAAATAGTTTGTTTATATATGCAGATGGCACTTCCCCTTGTAAAAAGTTTATGATTATATTAAAATGAATTATTTAAAACGGGATCTTGCATTGCATTAATGAATTCTTTTTTGGAGAATAGTACATGTATGCAAGGTATGACTTACCATCCGCCATAAGCCAATGAACATCAAAAAGATCAGTCAACTTGGTCTTATCGCTAAAAGTGAGAGTGCCATAATCATAGCTTGCGTATTTTGAATTATCTGAACTGATAAAGAAATTTTCAGGCATAGCGGCACCCTGCGGTGGTGTAATGATTAAATTTCCTTTCAGGTCAGTTATCTTATCATATTTCCATACCAGGATATCGTTATATTTATAATTGCTCTTCAATTGCCCGGAAAGGACTGTCATTTGATCTATATTTGCATCAGGAATGCTGGTGATTAATTTTGGCATTGTACTTCTAGGATCTTTCCCACTCATATTTGCCTGAACTTCCTGGGCATACTTCATTGAAAGGGCCATTTTTTCATCATCGGTTTTTGCGTTTTTACCCTCCGCCTCCATCCGCTTACCCATTTCCTCTGTTACCGCAACATTCTCGGTTACCACGGCAGCAAACTTATCTTTATTTCTGGTTACAACAAATTGATTAATAATGGTATACGGACCATAATTTTTTCCCATAAATGTAATCAAATACTTATCTCCGGTTTTGTTAATATAATCCTTATACTTCGACGTAAAGTCAGATGACTTATTATTGTCATTACCAGACCCCACCAAAGCGTCTAAAGCTGGATTCCCCTTTGCATAAGGTCCTCTTGTAATTCCATCTTTAATAATATAGTAATTTGAATTAACACGGTCCTGAACAAGCACGCTTCCATCATCGGCAGTTGTGATGTTTATCTCTGAATAATCGACTTTTAATTTACCCCCAAGATCCAGAATTAACGTTGCATCTGCACATGCGCAGGCAGGTTCAGGAAGTGTTTTCTTCCCGGAATTCTGATCCTGACCTCCAAGCAGATCCTTCTGAACGTTAGTCTTAACATTCTTAACAAATTTTCCGAACTGTGCGTTAGTATAAGTAACAGTAAATAAGAAAAATACCAGCGCGAGAAATATTGTCTTCTTCATGTCTAAAATATTTAAATATCAGGTAATAAATTTACCGGTTTTTTTTGATTTATAAAGATCCAAGGTTTTAATTTAACATCTGGTTCGAAAAATTGTTTAGTCAGATTTAATTTTTTTATTGTAAAATTATATTGAACAAAGGTTACTCTACCCGGCGTGATTTTTTTATATATATTTCCCTATCTAATTTAACTTAAAAATGAACAATCTAACTATCTTATTATCAGCTGCAATTATGATTACAACAGTTGCCTGTAAACCAAAAGAAAAAGCAGATCTTATAATTATTAATGGTAAAGTATTTACTATTGATAAAGAGAATCCCGGTGCTGAAGCGATTGCTATAAAAGGGGAAAAAATAATCGCTGTTGGAAAGACTACTTCAATTTCCAATCTTATAGAAAAGGGCAAAACCAAGGTAATTGACGCGAAAGGAAGATTGGTAATTCCGGGTTTTAATGATGCACATGTCCACTTCGGTCCTCTTGATCCTGACTTTATTGAATTGCGATATACTACCGATCCTTCAGTGCTGACTAAAAAGGTAAAAGAGCAGGTCGCCAGGTCAAAACCCGGTGTACTGATAGAAGGAGGACATTGGGAACATGAGATGTTCTTTGATAAAAAGTGGCCCACTAAAGAACTAATAGACAAGGTCTCACCCAATAATCCCGTGATTCTCGAAAGAGCAGACGGACATTCAGTGCTTGTCAACAGCTATATACTTAAGAAATCAGGTATCACAAAAAATACCAGGGATCCATTCGGGGGAGAAATACAGAAAGATGCGGTTACAGGTGAACCTACAGGAATACTTAAGGAGAAAGCCGTGGACCTGATAATACCTGGGGATATAAAGGCTGAAAGGACACCTGAAGAACGGGAAGCAATTACATGGAATGGGTATCTTCTTGCACTGAAAGAGGCACGCGAATACGGTGTTACAAGCGTCCAGATCCCGGGGAAAGCAGATTTTGGCGAATATGAAAAATTACAAAAAGAGGGCGAGCTTACAACTCGTGTCGATATCGGTGAATATCTTACCGGAGACAGCACAGAACTTCTGAAGTTCCTGCAGGAGAAACAAAAATTTCCACAGGATTCGGACTGGATCAGGTTCGGTTATCTTAAGGTATTTATTGATGGTACCATAGGTTCTGGCACTGCCTTAATGTTTAAACCATTTGCTGATAACCCAAAATCGTCAGGACTCGAAATGATGCCTTATAATGAATATGAGAAGATGGTCATTAAGGCAGACAAGATGGGATTTCAGATAGGGACACACGCCATTGGTGACAAAGGCAATTTCTGGGTGCTTAACGCCTATGAGAAAGCCCAACAGGTTAACGGGAAACGTGATAGTCGTCATCGAACCGAACATGCACAGACGCTTCAATCATCTGATATTAAAAGGTTTGCACAACTCGGTGTTATACCTTCAATGCAACCCACCCATTGCATCACCGATAAAAGGTTCTATGAGAAACGGGTTGGCATTGAAAGATGCAGCGAGGCATATGCATGGAGAAGCCTGATTAATGCCGGTGCCATGCTTGCATTCGGGACTGATTATCCTGTTGAGCCCCTGAACCCGATGGAAGGGTTGTATGCTGCCGTTACCCGGAAAGACAGGCTTGGCGAAGAGGGCGAAGGATGGTTCCCGAAACAGAAACTCACTATGGAAGAGGCAATTAAATATTATACGCTGGGATCAGCATATGCCCAGTTCATGGAAAACCGTAAAGGGATGATAAAACCTGGATATCTTGCGGATATCGTTATTTTGAATAAAGACCTTTTGACTATTCCCGAAACAGAGATTATGAAGACGAGGGTGGATTATACTATCACCGGGGGTAAAGTTGTTTATGCTTCCGGGAAGTAAACTAGTTCTCACAGGTTGGAAATACTACCCCTCTGTCGCTTAGCGACTTCTGCCCTGCAGGCTGGCTCCTCGCTAAATTTGCCCACCGGGCAAATTTTTTAACGCTCGGCCCTCCTGAAGGGGCGATATTTCAGTTACCCTAATATTAAACATACTGATTAACAATGTATTAGCCCTCATTTAAGGGGAATGGGGGGTTCTCCGATAACGAAAATAATATCTTCAGCGCTTCATCCCTGTCTGAACCGCAAAACTCAGGTTCTGCCTTAAAGCCGGCACAGGATTTTGGTCGTAAAGGATGATTGTAGATCGCGCAGCGGTAATCTTCAGTGAGATGAACACATCTTATACCTACCGGCTTACCATCAGGCATACCGGGTATCGGAGAAGAAATTGATAAAGCAATACAACAGGCGCCACAGTTAGAACGACACTCCATATATTACTGAATTTTATCTATTTACAATACAAAGTTCACCAGAATTAGGTAAAAGGATTGAAGAGTTGAAGAGTTGAAGAGTTGAAGAGTCAACATTTCAACATTTCAACATTNNTTTCAACATTTCAACATTTCAACCTTAAACATTCTTAACAAATTTACACAATAATACGGATCACAAAAAGACAATACTTTCAATACTTTTTCTTTGTATTTTTACGAAAACGAAACCACATGAGAATTGATATTCTGACAGTTCTTCCTGAATTACTTGAAAGCCCGTTGAGCCATTCAATAGTTAAAAGGGCAAAAGAAAAAAAGCTTGTTGAGATAAATATTATTAATCTCCGCGACTTCACAACTGATAAATACAAAAGTGTCGATGATTATGCATTTGGCGGAGGTGCAGGAATGGTTATGATGATTGAGCCTGTCTATAAGGCAATTGAAAAGCTAAAAAGTGAAAGAGACTATGATGAGATAATTTACACCTCACCTGATGGAGAAAATCTGAATCAGAAGATTGCTAACCAGCTTTCACTCAGAAATAATATTATCATCCTTGCAGGACATTATAAAGGGGTAGACCAGAGAATTAGAGATAATCTGATTACCAGAGAGATATCAATAGGAGATTATGTTCTTTCAGGAGGAGAGCTTCCTGCTGCAATTATAACTGACGCTATTGTAAGACTCATTCCAGGAGCTATCTCCGATGAACAATCGGCTCTTTCAGACTCATTCCAGGATGATCTTCTTGCACCACCTGTCTTCACCAGACCGGCCATTTTCAAAGGATGGAAAGTACCTGATATCCTTTTATCCGGAAATACCGGTGAAATTGAAAAATGGAGGCATGAACAATCCCTCGAAAGAACCCGATTATTGAGGCCGGATCTTAATAATGAGGAATGAGGAATTAGAAATCAGGAATTTCTATTTCGTAATTCGTAATTTATAGTTCCCATTTTACTTTTTATTTGAACAAAATCTAATCCTGTCTAATATGTTCCAAGAGATTCTCAGAATAATCAGGTTACTTATTTTTATGTTACCATTTTCTGTCTTTTCCTGCAATACTATTAAAACCGGTGATTATCTGAAAGAGGGTTTTTTAAATCCACCGGATTCTGCGAGACCTGGTGTTTACTGGTACTTCATGGATGGAAATCTTGACCGTGAAGCGATGACAAAAGATCTTGAGTCGATGAAGAAAGCTGGAATCGGTTATGCACTGTTTCTGGAAGTTAATGTTGGAGTTCCTCGAGGCAAGGTCGATTTTCTCAGCAACGAATGGCAGGAACTATATAAACATGCTGTAAGGGAAGCAGAAAGACTGGGTATCAGAATTATACTCGGTTCCGGTCCGGGTTGGGCAGGTAGCGGGGGACCATGGGTCACTCCGGCACAATCAATGATGCATCTGGTTGCAAGTGACACATTAGTTAAGGGCTCTGTACTTTTTAATGGAGTTCTTCCTTTGGCTAAACCCAGAATGCCATTTTTTGGTGAAGGAAGCCTTACTCCCATTCTTAAATCAAAAAGAGATGAGTGGTATGAAGATGTTGCTGTTCTGGCATTTCCAACTCCCAGGACAAAATCTTACATTGACAGAATTGATGAAAAAGCTCTTTACTTCCGGGCACCTTTCACATCTCAGCAAGGAGTACTGCCATTTCTGCCTTCACCTGCAGTATTCCCTGAAATAAAAGCTGCGGCCATCGACCAGGAGAAGATAATTGATCTCACAGATAAACTTCAGAAGGATGGTAGTATGCGCTGGCAGGTACCTGCCGGCACATGGAACATAATGAGGTTCGTTAAACGGAATAACGGCGCTGTGACCCGCCCAGCTCCTGCACCCGGACTTGGTTTTGAATCTGACAAATTCGATACGGTATCATTTGATGCCCATTATAAAGCGTATATCGGCAAACTCATTAGTAAAGTCAGACCTTTCAAAAGCAAAACCGGTGGTGGATGGACAATGATACATATTGATAGCTGGGAAATGGGCTCACAAAACTGGACAAATGATTTCAGGGAACAATTCAGGAAAAGGCGGGGTTATGACCTTCTTCTGTTTCTCCCAGTCTATAATGGACTAATTGTTAATAGTTTAGAGATGAGCGAAAGATTCCTTTGGGATGTCCGGCAAACTTCAAATGAANNGAGCCTTATGATATGAATCCTGCTTCAGATATAGATCTTGGAAGTGTCGCCGATGTTCCTATGTGCGAATTCTGGAGCGATGGCTTTGGATTCAACTCATCCTTCAGTTGTATTGAGGCAACATCGATCGCCCATATTAAAGGAGCTCCGGTTGTTGCGGCAGAAGCCTTTACTGCTGATCATACTGAAGCCTGGAAAAAATACCCCGGTGATATGAAAAACCAGGGTGACTGGGCATTCTGCATGGGCATTAACCGGCTGATCTATCATACCTTCGCCCATAAACCTTTTGACGATAAGTACCGTCCAGGGATGACGATGGGTCCTTATGGTGTTCATTGGGACAGGGGTCAGACCTGGTGGCCTATGGTGGATGGCTATCACAAGTATATTACTCGTTGCCAGTACCTTCTGTCCCAGGGGAATCCGGTCGCCGATATCCTCTACCTTACGCCGGAAGGAGCTCCTCAGGTATTCCTTCCACCTCCCACTTCTGTCGAAGGCACCCCGGTAATGCCGGATAAAAAGGGCTTCAACTTTGATGGCTGCTCTCCTCTCTTCCTGATAAAGAATGCAACAGTTAAAGACAACCGGATCGTATTTCCCAGCGGAACTTCATACCGTATTCTGGTCCTCCCCAAGGTTGAGACCATGACACCTGAACTAGTAGAAAAAATAGGGTCGCTCGTCAAAGATGGAGCCATTGTTTACGGTAACCCTCCGAAAAAATCACCTTCACTCACAAATTATCCTGAATGTGACAGGAAGGTCAAAGAACTGGCAGAATCAATTTGGGCTGTATCTGAGAGATCAATAGATCTTACCGAGAGGTTGTTTGGAAAAGGGAGTATCTGGTGGAACGGTGAGTCTGCAATGTTCAAGTCAGGGAATAAGGAGTTTTCCGATCCGGCTTCTCTGTACCCGGATTATAATGAAACTGTTAATATTATACAGAAAAAAGGATTATTACCGGATTTTTCTTCCGGAGGATCAATACGTTACACCCACAGGGCTCTTCCCGACCGGGACATTTATTTTATTTCAAACCGAACCGGTCTGATGGTTACGGATACTTGCCTTTTCCGAGATGGGTCAAAGAATGCAGAACTTTGGGATGCAGTTACAGCAAAGATCAACCCTCTTTTATGTTTTACAGCTAAGAATGGCAGTATTGAAGTTCCTGTCAGACTTGAGCCATTCCAAAGCTATTTTGTAGTATTCTATCATTCAGAAAGAACAGATAATAAGAAATTTAGAACTCCCGAAATGTTTAGAGATAAAAAATCTATTAAAAAATTAGACGGAAAGTGGAATGTGTCTTTCGACCCAACCTGGGGTGGTCCTGAGAATATCCAGTTTGATAGTTTGTACGATTGGACAAAACGACCTGATGATGGTATAAGATACTATTCCGGTATTGCGGTTTATCGAAAATCATTTGATCTTCCTGATAATGAAGTACGATCAAAAAAATCTGAATATTATCTTGAACTTGGCACTGTTAAAAATCTCGCCCACGTAAAATTAAACGGAAAGGATTTGGGAATTATCTGGACCGCACCGTGGCAGGTTAATATTACTGATGCTCTGAAGAGCAAAGGCAACCAGATTGAGATACAGGTAGCTGATCTATGGATAAACAGGCTGATAGGTGACGAAAATCAACCATGGGATGGCGTAAAGGATGGGAAATGGCCCGAGTGGCTTCTGAACGGAACACCTAGAGAAAGCAAACGCTTCACATTTACAACACATCGTTTTTACAAAAAAGATGATCCTCTTGTTGAATCCGGTCTGTTAGGTCCTGTGATAATTAAAAAATCTGATTAAATGAAGATTGTATAAGAACTAATCAGGTCAAAGCTTTTCATTTTGAAATTATAAAAAGCTTTCGTAAGATTGTACCAATATTTTGTTTACTCTTAATTAATTAACAATCAATATCATGAATATTCAGGATTATATTAAAAGGGAAGAGAAATTTGGAGCACACAACTACCACCCTCTTCCCGTGGTTCTAGAGAGAGGTGAAGGTCCGTTCGTTTGGGATGTGGAAGGTAAGCGGTACTTTGATTTTCTTTCTGCATATTCTGCAGTCAATCAGGGCCATTGTCATCCTAAAATTGTTGAAGCTCTCACAAACCAGGCAAAGAAGCTTACATTGACATCCCGTGCTTTCTATAGCGCCGCACTTGGGGAATATGAAGAATATGTTACAAAGTATTTTGGCTATGACAAGATATTACCTATGAATACAGGCGCAGAGGGAGACGAGACAGCTCTTAAACTCTGCCGCAAATGGGCTTATCTGAAAAAAGGGATTAAGGAGAATTGTGCAAAAATAATTGCATGTGAGGGAAACTTTCATGGGCGCACAATCACAATTGTTTCTATGTCAACCGATCCTGATGCAAGAAAAGATTATGGACCCTTCACTCCCGGCTTTATTCTGATCCCTTACAATGATTTAAAGGCTCTTGAAAATGCACTTAAAGATCCGGATGTTGCCGGTTTCCTTGTAGAACCTATCCAGGGTGAGGCAGGTGTTTTTGTACCTGATGAAGGATATCTGAAGAAAGCCTATGACCTCTGCAAATCAAAGAATGTACTTTTCATAGCTGATGAAGTTCAGACAGGGCTCGCCCGTACCGGGAAGCTTCTTGCATGCGACCATGAAGGTGTGCATCCGGATATCCTGATTCTTGGCAAAGCACTTTCCGGAGGTATACTACCGATATCGGCAGTACTGGCAAACGACGAAATAATGCTTTGTATCAAACCCGGAGAACACGGATCAACTTTTGGAGGAAACTCATTAGCGGCGAAAGTGGCTATAGCTGCACTCGAGGTAATAAAAAATGAGAAACTGGCTGAAAACGCCGATCGTCTCGGTAAAATTTTCCGTGAAGAACTGGGGAGCATCAAATCTGATATGATCGAGCTCGTCAGGGGCAAGGGATTACTCAATGCAGTGGTGATCAGACCTAAAGGAGGAAAAACAGCATGGGATGTATGCCTGGCTATGAAAGAAAAGGGATTAATTGCCAAACCAACTCATGAGCATATTATCCGCTTCGCTCCTCCTCTTGTTATTACTGAAAAGCAATTGAGAGAAGCTATCGGGCTTATCAAGGAAGCTTTCAGACTTTTTGAATAAAACATAGTCTCATTAAGGAGGGTGTTTTGAAAGCCCTCTTTTTTGTTTTGAATCTAGTTTTTAATGGCAACAGAATACAATAAAATCTAATTAATCAACGATTTACTAATGAAAGATCTCCTAAAAATTATCTATCTGTTTGCAGCAATATTACTTGTGTCATGTTCAAATACAGGCAGCAGGAATGTAACCACTAACGAACTTCGAAATCATATAAAATATCTTTCATCCGACTCCCTGAAAGGCAGACTTACAGGGACTTCCGGCGATAGCCTTGCTGCTGAATACATAAAGAAAGAGCTTACATCATATGGGCTTTTACCACTGTCCGGAGATGGCCTGCAAAGATTTAAGGTTACCGACAAAGTGATGCCAGGGAAAGATAATTTCCTGTCATTTAACGGACAAACCTATTCCCCGGGTAATGATTTTGAGCCGACTGCATTCAGTGAAAACAAATCATTAAAATCAGAAGTGGTTTTTGCCGGTTATGGCTTTAATATCAACAACGATAGTCTCAAATGGAATGATTACGATAGAACTGATGTAAAGAGTAAATGGGTTATCATTATGAGGGGCGATCCGGAACCAGATAACTCCAAAAGTAAATTTGCACCTTTCAGTGGAGACAGGGATAAGTCGCTGCTTGCCAAGGATATGGGTGCAGGTGGAGTACTGCTTGTGTCTGGTGAGAATCTCGACAAGGAGGACAGATTCGAACCACTGGCAAAAGGAGAATACTCAGTTGGAATTCCAGTTTTCAGAATTAAAAGAGGTGTTGCAGATGCTATACTGGCAAAATCAAAAACTAAGTTTAACGATCTTGAAAAGAGACTGAATTCCGGCAGAAAACCACATAGCTTTTTGACGGCAACGATAATTGATGCCAAATCAGAAATCATTCAGAATATGGCAAATACAAGGAATGTGATCATGGAAATTCCGGGGGAAGATGCCATGTTGAAAAATGAGTACCTGATTTTTGGAGCTCACTTTGATCATCTCGGCATGGGCGGTCCGGGATCTTCAAGCAGAAAACCTGATACAATAGGAGTACATCATGGAGCTGACGATAATGCATCGGGTGTTGCAATGCTGATAGAATTAGCCGGAAAGTTTGCAGGCACAAAGAACACTCATAAAAGAACTCTAGTTTTCGTTTCATTTTCAGGAGAAGAAGAAGGGTTGTGGGGATCAAAATACTTTGCTGATCATCCGGGAATAGACCTGTCAAAAGTTGATGTAATGATAAACATGGATATGGTTGGAAGACTGAAAGATACCAAGGATTTGCAGATCGGCGGAGTAGGTACTGCGGAAAACATGCAGAAAAAAGCAGAAGCTTTATGCGATACAAGTCTTCTGAAGCTGGCTTTCACTGAAGAGGGTTCCGGACCTTCTGATCATTCGTCATTTTATGCAAAGGATATCCCTGTATTATTCTTCACAACAGGAGCCCACACGGACTATCACACTCCATCTGATACATGGGAGAAAATTAATTATAAAGGTATGGTGACCATCTCCGACATTATCTTTAAACTTGCCTCTGAACTTGCATCGGATACTTCAAAGCTTCACTTTAAGGAAGCCGGACCGAAAACTGAAGTGATAAGGGGATACATGAGGAGGGGTGTGACCTTTGGTATTATGCCTGATTTCGCAGGTGTAGTTAAGAACGGGCTTAGAGCTGACCTGGTTACTCCAGGGAAACCAGCTGCCAATGCAGGTATGAAAAAAGGTGACATTATTACTTCAATCGATGGGAAACAGGTAAATAATATTCAGGATTATATGTTCAGACTTAATCAGTTAAAAAAGGGACAAGTAGTTTCTGTTGAGATTCTTAGAAATAATAAAAAAGAGGTTTTGATAGTACAGTTATAAAGTAGAAAGTAGAAAGTAGAAAGCTGAAAGTAGGAAATCAGAAGTAAAACAGCAGAAAATATGAAAAAATTCCTTTATTGGTTTATTGCCTGTACCATAACAATCGTGGCTGCTTATTATCAGAGAACGACAGGTCCGACCTATCCAAAAAAAGCAAGTATTATATTGAACGGAATAGCTTATGATCTCAGGCTAGTTCGCAGCTTGAGCCTTATTGAGCGTCCGGAGGTCAAACTCAAAATAACAGATACAACTATAAAAGCCAGGCTTTATTGCAGAAGATATCCCACAAACGATGAGTACCAGTATACTTCATTTTCCTATAAAATATATCCCATCAATTCCTGGTTCATGAACAAAGTGTTGAAGATAAATACAGAGAAAGGGTTCTTTGCAAATGTACCCCGGCAACCAGCTGCCGGTAAAATTCAGTA
>PMEC01000213.1 GCA_003155705.1 Bacteroidales bacterium | reverse complement strand
CTTTCCATCTCATAATTGCTTATGGTTCTTCCCCGATAAAGAAAGCTTGCCAGCTTATCATTTATCTCGTTATCAAATGTTTCAAGCCTTAATCTTCGTCCCTGCGGGGCATAAAACCCGGGCGCTGAAATTGTAATGCCCCTCCTGAAGCCCTCTGAACTGAATAGTTCAAGAAGTTCTTTATCTGCATTTATTGCATAAGGGTAGGAGAGTGCATCTGGCCATTCAAGGTGCTCAACAAGTGCATCCGACAGACCTGTGTCGAGAAGCCAGTCATAACCCTGATAAAAGTGAAGTAATCCGTCAAAGCCAATAGCGGTTTCTGTCATAAGACACGATCCGGCAGGAATATCGCTCCTTAATGCGCCGGATGTTCCTATCCTGACAATTGTCAGTGAAGTCAGATTGTCTTTTATTTCCCCTGTTTCCAAATCAATGTTGACAAGTGCATCAAGCTCATTTAGGACTATATCTATATTATCGGTTCCTATACCGGAAGAAACTATAGTTATTTCACTGTTCTCAAATGTCCCGGTTACAGTCCTGAATTCCCTGTTCTCTTTCCGTAACCTTATATCGTGAAGCATTTTTGAAAGCATTTCAACACGTCCCGGATCCCCGACTATAATTATTTTATCAGAGATATCTTCCGGTTTAAGGTTCAGATGAAAAATGCTGCCATCAGGATTTGTTATTAATTCTGTTTTCTTCATAAACTAAAAATAAAATTTAAAGACCAAATTTACAATATTCTGGATAATTGCAGATAACAGCCATAAACTACTATTGATAGAAAAGAGCAGAGTTGTTATCTTTCGATGGTTTACGAACAATTAATCAGGATTTTACAGAAACCATGGTTCATTTATTGTTAGTGAACCAGAAAGGTGGATCAGGGTCAGAGACCAGCTATTAACTGCTTCAATTTTGTTTCTGCAACTTTCAGGTAGTATTCAAAACTGATAAGACGGGTAAGCGATTCAACGAAACTTCCTTCCGCAAGACTAACTTCCAGTGAAGTGGTTTGGCCTAACCGCAAACGCTGAATTGTAATTTCCAGATTTTCTTTTGCCAGTACAGCATTGTCCTTCTCAATTGTCAATAGCTGTTTTTGATTCTCAAATTGTGTAAGCGCATTTTGTAGTTGCACATTCACCTGCAGTTTGGTGCTTTCGAGATCATACTCAGCGCTTTGTAGCTGGATTTTCGCAGTTTTTATTTGTCTGTTAGTATTACCCGACTGAAAAATTGGAATAGAGATAGTACCACCCAATTGTGGTCCATAAGAACGGTACATTAAAGTAGTACCTGATGGGGTATTGCTTTGTGATATTCCATAGCCTGCATTGAAATTTATTTTAGGCAGAAGCATCGCATTCATCTCCTTCAAGCTTAGTTTGGAGACATTAATTTGTTTTTGAGAGGCTAATATGCTTGTATTACAGGAATCCAGCTTCAGAGATAACCCTTTCTTATCCGGTATGTAATTAAGAGGAATAGAATCGGGCACTTCAAAGAGAATATCGGCACTTCTGCCAAGAAACGTGTTCAGCGTCCTTTTTGCCGCGATGATAACTGATTGTTGATTAATGGCATTTTCCTGATAAACATTCAAATCAATCTTAGCCTGCAATAAACTGGTTTTTGAAGAAAGCCCCGCATTATATGAAGTCTGTGAAATTTTAACACGCTCCAGATTATAGGTAATAACTTCGTTAATAGAAGCTAATTCCTGCTTTTGCCTGACCACATCATAATATGCCAGAATAACATAATATTCGGTTTGTAGCACTTGATCCTTAAACTGAATTTCGCCCAATTCCTGGATCTCGCTCAACTTTTTCTTTGTGACGAACATTTTACCCCCGTCAAACAGTGTCCAGTTAAGTCCGGCAGTTGCATTCATGGTATTTGATTGGGAATTGGATGTGGACGATGAAGTGCCACCAGAAAGCTTTTGTTCAGTATTACTACCCGGGTAGTAACTATCAGAACCTGTTATTGCTATGTTTGGCAACATGCCGGCATTTCCCAACGTGTTATTAACTTTATCGATGCTGGCATCATTATGCGCAACTAAAATGTCATAATTATTTTTCAATGCTATACTAACGGCCTCATCGACAGTCAGTACATTCTGAGCGAAAGTAATTAATGGGGAGATGATTATAAGAATTAGGTTCAGAATAACTTTCTTCATTGAAATTCACTTTATCACATATTATTGTCATCTGTAATGACCGAACCGGTTTGCTGTAACTTTTTATCAGCCATTAATATATACATAACAGGAATGACAAACAAAGTAAGTATCAGGGCAAAAAGCAATCCGCCAACGACAACAATTCCCAAAGGAACACGGCTTTGAGCACCTGCGCCCATTGCCAAAGCTATTGGAAGCGCTCCAAAAATTGTAGCTAAAGAAGTCATCAGAATAGGACGCAGACGTAATGCTGCTGCTTCAAAAGCAGCTTCTCCGATATTCAACCCTGCTTTACGTTTTTGATTGGCAAATTCCACTATAAGAATCCCGTTCTTGGTCACAATACCAATCAGCATTATCATTCCTATTTCAGAAAATATATTAAGCGTTTGTCCAAACAACCATAATGATAGCATTGCACCGGCAAGCGCCAAAGGTACTGTTACCATAATGATAAAAGGGTCACGGAAACTTTCGAATTGAGCTGCAAGGATAAGATAGATCAGTATTAATGCAAAAACTAACGCGAATGAAATATTCGAGCTGCTTTCGACAAAGTCTCTTGATGAACCAAAAAGATCAGTATGAAAAGAAGAATCTAAAAGCTTTTTCGAAATTTTATGCATTTCATCAATTCCTTCACCCAATGTTCTGCCAGGGGCAAGAGAAGCGGAAATTGTAGCCGATTTATAACGGTTAAAATGATATAAAGTAGGAGGACTGCTGCTTTCTTCCATCTTTACAAGGTTGTCTAACTGTATAAGTTTACCGGTATTGTTTCGTACATACAATGAAGTAATATCTCCGGGCTGACTGCGCTCACTACGTTCAACCTGCCCGATTATCTGGTATTGTTTTCCGTTTCGAAGAAAATAGTCGTACCTGAGACCGCTAAGGGCCAGCTGTAAGGTACTTGATATATCAGCAACATTAACGCCAAGATCAGTAGCTTTAAGACGATCAACGGTCAAATTTATTTCTGGTTTGTTGAATTTCAAATTCACATCCACATTGCTGAAAATAGAATCCTTCCGTGCTTCATCAAGAAATTTAGGCAGTGTCTGCCTGAGTTTTTCAAAATCCAGATTCTGTAACACAAATTGCACCGGTAACTGGGATCCGGAAGCCATCGAAGTCGATATAGTCTGTTCCTGATTTGGGATAATTCTTGCTTCAGAAAAAGACCTGTATCTGGCGACGAGCTTATTATAAATCTGTTGCTGTGTTATTTTTCGGTCAGCAGGTTCAACAAGATATAAATTCAATCCTCCCACATTTGTGCCGCCACCGCCGCCACCACCACCTGAAGCCACTCTTGCAAAAGTCAAACGGGATTCAGGAATACTGTCCATCATTTGTTGAGAAACTCTGTTCACAAGTCGGTTTGTATAATCAAAATCAGCTCCCTCGGGTGCAGTAATCGCAACGCTAAGAACACTATGATCTTCCAGTGGAGCCAATTCTGATTTTAAAATTCTGGAAAAAATAAAGATCAGGATTAGGCATATGGAAGGTATGATAATAGATATCCATTTGTGTTTAATAAAAAATTTCAATAGATGTCTGTATCCTTTGTCCAGACCTACATAGAAAGGTTCTGTCACTTTATAAAAGCGTGAATGTCCTGTTCGGGCGCCTCCAAGTTTGACATTAAGAACAGGTGTCAGCGTAAGCGAAACAAACGCTGATATTAGCACGGCTCCGGCCAGGACAATACCGAATTCACGGAATAATCGCCCGGTAAATCCTTGTAAGAAAATAACAGGGATAAATACAATAGCAAGTGTAAGTGATGTAGAGATGACAGCAAAAAATATTTCTTTTGTTCCGGCCCTGGCTGCTGCCCATCTGTCCATTCCAAGTTCTCTTTTTTTGAAAATATTCTCAGTCACCACAATTCCATCGTCAACCACCAGGCCAGTTGCCAATAGAATGGCAAGCAAAGTAAGGACGTTTACAGAAAACCCGAAAATGTACATTATAANNAATGAACCAATAAGCGATACCGGAATATCTATCAGGGGACGTAACGCGATTATCCAATCTCTGAAAAATATTAGAATAATTATTACGACCAAAAAAATTGCAAGAATCAATGTTTCAGTGACATCCTTTATAGACTGACGTACAAATTTTGATTTGTCATAACTTACGTACAACGACAACCCTGCAGGAAGATTTTTTTGAATATCATCGAACCGCTTGTAAAACTCATTGGTAATTTCAACTGTATTGGCTCCTGGCAGGGGAACAAGAACAAGCATAATACCATCGGCGCCATTTAGCTTAATAGCAGTCTCCTCATTCTCAGAGCCAATCATTGCATCTCCAATATCACTTAGTCTGATTATCTGGTCATTGGTCTGCTTAATGATCAGATTATTAAAATCCTCTTCGGTGACTAACAGACCATGAGTTTTAACTAATAATTCTGTATTGTTACCCCTGATCTTTCCTCCCGGTAAGTCAATGTTTTCCTTGATCAGGGCTGTATGTATATCCTGAGCTGTTACATGGAAGGCTATCATTTTATCGGGGTTCAGCCAAAGTCTCATTGCCGGCCGTCTTTGTCCAAAAAGTCCGACTGCACTTACTCCGGGTATTGTTTGCAGTTTTTCCTGTAAAACATTTTCAGCATAATCACTTAGATCAAAGGCAGTCATTGTGGTACTTTGAATAGCAAGGTTAATTATAGGGTCGCTGTTGGCATCGGATTTGGTAACTACGGGAGGAGCATCCAGGTCCTGAGGAAGGCTTCGCGAAGCCTGTGAAGTTTTATCGCGAACATCGTTTGCAGCTTTTTCCAGATCTGCGCCCACATTAAACTCAACCATAATATTACTGCTTCCAACTGCCGATGATGAAGAAATCGATTTTACACCTTCAATACCATTGATAGCTTTTTCCAGTGGTTCTGTGATTTGCGATTCCATGATTTCGGCATTAGCACCGGCATACGATGTTCGTACATTAATTGTCGGAGGGTCAATTACAGGATATAAACGTACACCCAGGAAGGTGTAGCCAACCACACCAAAAAGAACAATAACCAAACTCATTACAATAGATGCGACAGGACGATCTATTGAAAAATCANNGTTATTTTAGAAAATCTTAAAGCAGCACCTTGTTTAAGAAAAAGTATTCCGGTAGTTACAACAGTATCACCGGGTTTAATACCACTCACGACCTCGACCGATGAGGCATTACGTTGGTCAGTTCTTACTGTTACAAAACTTGCCTTTCCATGTCTGGCAACTATTAGTTGTTTAGAGCGTTCCTGGGGAATAACAGCCTGGGTAGGAACCATAAGAGCATTTTTGTTTTCGCTCAAACGCAATTCTACTGTGGCAAATGAACCCGGAATAAGCGATGCAACATTGTTATCCACAGTCGCTCTCACATTTAAAGTACGATAGTCGGATTCTATACCCTGTTCTGTAGCCATCACAGTTGCATCGTATTTTTTATCATCACCCTGAACAGCGAATTTCACTTTCAGCCCTGGGGTTATCTCTCTGCTATATTTTTCAGCCACACTAAAGTCTATTTTTAAATGCTGAACATCCCGAATGGTAGCAAGATCGGTACCTGATGTAACCTGTGCACCAATACTGACATTCCGCAATCCAATAGTTCCATCAAACGGGGCATGTACCTCTGTTTTGAGGATCTGCACTTTTAGCACTTCGATATCAGCTTTTATGGAATTTATCTGTAATAGAGTCTGGTCATAATCGGTTTGACTTATACCACTCACTTTCATCAGCTCATTCTGACGCTTTTGAGTTTCCTGTTCAATCTGCAGTTGTGCCAGTGACTTCTGAAGTTGAGCCTGTAAATCGCCATCAAACAGTTTTATCAACAGAGTTCCTTTCTTTACAAACATGCCTTCGGTCAGATTAATCTTTACTACACGTCCGGCCACTTCAGGTTTCAAAACAGTTTCTTCAAATGGCTTTAGCGTTCCCGAAATAGTGATTGTCTGGTCCAGAACAGTTGGCTTAACAACAATTCCCTCCACTCTGATGTTACTAAACTGTCGATTGGTACTTGTTTTATTGGTCGCAGTAGAATGGCATTGACACAAAATAAATGCCAAAGGAATTACTAAGAACAGGTTCACAAATCGTTTCTCAAACATAAAATATTTTGTTGATTAGGAATGATATTTCTAAAGACAGATTACCGAAAATTTCATTCATTTAAATACTATTGTTGAATCAGGAATTATTTAAAAAATAATTGAATTGGCAAATGTAGATATTTTACAAATGTTATAGTTCATGAATATTATGAAAAATATGTTAAAATATTATAAAATACATTCGGGCCAATATGAAAATCAGCCGTGTAATGAATAATTGTAAAAAATACTAATTCCCGGATTTACGAATAAAAGGAATTAAGCTGCTGAATATTGAATGATAAGAATTAAAGAAAAGGAAGTAAATTTGGAACTTAGAATATAAACTGACAAAATGATACAGCGTATCCAAACTTTCTGGCTTTTAATTTCGACTATCTCCTCAGGATTGCTCATTAAAGGCGACATTGTAGATTTTACAAATAAAGCAGGACAGAGATACCTTATCGGATTTTCAGGAATATCTGGATATAATGAAACTGGAAATGAGCTTATCACCAGGTCCGTTCCATTGGAAATTCTTATAATCCTAATCCCCTTATTATCATTAATTTCAATACTTTATTTTAAATCAAGACGGATTCAAAAAATACTTACACTGATGATAATCGGGTTTTCTATTTGCCTTATCATCCATGTTTCATATTATTCATACCTTATCGTTAGGTATTATAATGCAGAGCTTATCCCTGGAATTAAAATGTTCTTTCCACTGATTATTCTTGTTACGGCACTTTTAGCATACAGGGGAATTTCAAAGGATGAAAACCTTGTAAAATCTTATGACAGGCTAAGATAAAATCAAATTATTTGCAGATTCTCCTGGGTGGTGATCTTTTCACAATAGTGGCACTTAAGGGCCACATTCTTTTTAGAAACTACTTTAAATTTTGTTGTAACAGCTTCAAAATTTGTAATACACTTCGGGTTCATGCATTTTGCAATACCTGTTATATGGTCCGGGACTTCCACAACACGCTTTTCAACAACCTCATAATCTTTGATAATATTCAGCTTTGCAGCAGGCGCTACCAGAGCAATCCTATTAATATCTTCATCCTCAAAATAAATTCCCGATATCTTAATAATTGCTTTTCTTCCAAGCTTTTTGCTTTCAAGATTTGTTCCGAATGTAATCTGGTTATCAATCCTGTCTAACCCAAGTATCTGAATTACTTTGAACAAATTATTTGCAGGAACATGATCAATAACTGTTCCATTCTGTATTGCACTTACGCTCAATTGTTTCGGTTCTTTCATGATTATTCCCTCTTTCATTTAATTCCTAAAAGTGAACATAAAATAGCCTGACGGGTGTATACTCCGTTAAGTGCCTGTTCAAAATAATAGGCCTTTGGATTAGCATCGACATCAATATGGATCTCATTTACCCTTGGCAATGGATGGAGTATCCTCATACTTGCCTTAGTGTTCTTAAGCATCGAATTACGAAGTACATAAACGTTCTTAACCTTTTCATATTCAATAGGATCTGAGAAGCGCTCGCGCTGTACACGAGTCATATAAATGATATCAGCTTTTGAAATAATATCTGTAAAATCTGTATGTTCATAATATTTAAGACCGGCATTATCGAGATAAATTTTATATTCTTCCGGCATTTTTAGCTCCTCGGGTGAAATGAAATTGAAAGTTGCATTCCAATGCGACATTGCCATCATTAATGAATGAACAGTACGCCCATATTTCAGATCACCGACGAGGAATATATTGAGATCCTCAAGTCGGCCCTGTGTTTTTTTGATAGAATAAAGATCGAGCAATGTCTGGGAAGGATGCTGGTTTGCACCATCTCCTGCATTAATTATTGGTACAGAAGAAATTTCACTGGCAAATCTGGCACTCCCTTCTATAGGATGACGCATTACTATAAGATCACAGTAATTACTTACGGTACGAATGGTATCATTAAGTGTTTCTCCTTTTGACACACTTGTACTTGATGCATCGGAGAAACCGACAATCTTTCCTCCTAGTCTGCTTATTGCACTCTCAAAACTTAAACGAGTCCTTGTTGATGGTTCAAAGAAAAGAGTTGCAATCACCTTTCCTTCAAGTAACTTCTGTATTGGCTCTTTCTCAAATTCTGCGGTAAGATGAAGTATCTTCAGTATCTCTTCAGTTGAGAAATCGTCTATTGATACTAAACTTCTGTNNTAAAAATGTTGATAATTATTAAAAACTTTATTAGCAATTAGCTTGAAGATTGAAGACCAAAGATCGAAGTCCGAAGTCCGGAGTCCTGAGAATGATCAATTATCTTCAGTTTTCATCTTTTAACTTCCGGCTTCTGACTTCGAGCTTCCGACTAGAATAAAATAACACCGCACAATTACCTACCAATCTCTTAATGAGTTCCAATATATGTAAGTTTAATATTTTCTAATCCTGAAAATCTTTTGAAAATATTTTCCTTTGCTGAAAGTCTGAAGTTGATATTAATACTGCAATCCAACCCAAAAAGCTGTTCGGACTGACCTATATATTCATCTTTAAGAATTTTCATCACACTATTCATGGACGAATAACCGAACTCAATTTTGTAATAATCCTTAACAGTGCATTCAATTATTTCTGAATTATTTAAAGCATCATAAGCCGCTGTTTTGTAGGCATTTATCAATCCACTTGTGCCGAGAAGTGTACCACCGAAATACCTGACTACAACTATTATGATGTTTGTGAGTCCGAAAGAATTCATCTGTCCAAGAATTGGCTTTCCCGCGGTTCCCGACGGTTCACCATCATCACTCACTCTCCAGACGGATCTTTCAAAACCTAGCAAATATGCGTAAGAGTGATGCTTTGCATTGTAGAATTTCTTTCGGTATTCATCCAGAATAGGTTTTATCTCTTCAATCGAAGAAACCGGCGAAGCATATGCAATAAACCGGCTTCCTTTTTCTTTATAAATACCTTGTGAAAGGGACTTAATAGTCTTATATGTATCGTCTGCCATTATAAGAAGTTTATACTTGGGCTGTCAATAAAGTTGAAATCCACTAACCTTTTTCAACAGTTATAAAGTACATCTATTAATCATCAAGCTATTTTCTTACAAAAAAATGAAAAATTAAACTGATTATTGGTGGAATTGCAAAAAATATTTGGAATTTGAAGGCAAACAAATGAGGTTTTGATGAAATTAATTTTAAAATGATACTTTTGCTTAATAAATGTAGTACTCATGAGTGTGAACCTGGATGAAAAGGATCTTCATAAGCTTATTGTTATCGGAGACAGGATTCTCATCAAACCGAAAGTACCTCAATCAAAGACCAAAAGCGGTCTTTATCTTCCCCCAGGTGTATCAGAAAATGAGAAGGTGATGATAGGTTATGTGCTAAAAGTCGGTCCAGGATACCCTATACCTTCAGTAAATGACACAGACGAACCATGGAAAAACCGGACTGATGAACCCAAATATGTTCCTTTACAGCCAAAGGAGGGAGACCAGGCTGTCTATATGCAAAACAGCGCTATTGAAATAGAATTCAACAAAGAAAAATATATTGTGGTTCCCCAATCGGCAATTCTGTTGCTGCTAAGAGACGATGGATTATTTGAATAGTTTTAAACCTGATTTCATCTAAGCTAAAAAGCATATATTAAATATTATGGAATTGGATACTCTTAAAGGAAAAAAAATATTAATAGTTGAAGATGATTTTTCAAGTAAACTTTATCTGAATAAAATTCTGGAAAAGAGCGGAGCGGTAATTTTTAATGCTGCTGATGGCAAAGAGGCTCTAGACACAGTTCAGAAAAACGCTGATATTGACCTGATACTTATGGATATTCAGCTACCTCTGCTTGACGGATACGCGTGTACAAAAATTCTTCGTGAGTCAGGAAATAAAATGGTAATTATTGCTCAGACTGCTTACGCATTAACCGGTGATCAGGAGAGTATGATATCGATGGGATTTAATGATTATCTCATCAAGCCGATTTCACAGAAACAATTAATTGATAAAATATCAAGCTATCTTCTTAAGTGTTAATTATTTTCAGAATATGCTGAAAATTGATTGAATTCTATTTTAAAATCTTCTGCTTCCTTTGCCCATCGCTCTTTTTCTGACTCCAGTGATTCCCGGTTTTCAAGAGTTTTTCTCATCCCTGAATCACCGGAGAGTATATCGAAAGGTGACAACCTGTATTCATACTCATATGGAGGTTCATTGAATTTCATTTCTCCAGCCGGGGAAGTCTGAATTACTGCATCAAGTATTTCCAAAATTGTTGATACCGGCCTGAATTCAGCCAGATCAGTTATATGTATTTGTAAGCCATTACAAAGCCGATCCTGATATTTATTAAAAGTCGGGATGAAATTATGTAATCTGAAACAGCATCCATTTATCTGTCTGGCTTCCAGATTCTTTTTTAGTTGGTATGAGTCAACGAATGGTGCACCGAATAGTTCAAATGGGAGGGTAGTGCCCCTTCCTTCTGAAAGATTTAATGCTTCAATAAGCACAGTTCCCGGATAAACAATGGCAGTATTCAAAGTCGGCATATTAGGGGAAGGAATTACCCATGGAAGACCTGTTTCATAAAACATCATTGCCCTGTGCCAGTCCTTCATCCATATCACTCTGAGATCGCACTTCTTAAAATATTTTTCTCTTAACCAAACAGCTATTTCACCAATTGTCATACGATGGCACATAGGGATTGAAGCTCCTCCGACAAAACTGAAATATTCTTCTTTCAGTACAGGTCCATCGACCTTAATTGCGGCAATAGGGTTTGGTCTGTCAAGAATCCATACCGGTATTCCTGCTTCTGCACAGGCTTCCATACATAGCTTAACAGTCCAGATATATGTATATAAACGTGCTCCGACATCCTGAAGATCAATTATAAGGTCATCAATATTCTCCAGCATCTTGATTGTTGGTTTACGATGTTGCCCATAAAGACTGAAAACAGGAACTTTATATACCGGATGAGTGTCTCCCGCCCATTCTATCATATTATCCTGGGTCTGTCCAAAAAGTCCATGTTGTGGTCCAAATATTGCCGAAAGTCTGCATTCATCTTTCCTGAAGAAAAGATCCGTTATATGCGAAAAATTCCTTGTTACACTGGGAGCATGGCATAAGATACCGATTCTTTTTCCTTTAAGCCGGGGAGGAAATTTTTCAAGAAGGATTTCAAGACCTGATCTTACCATGAGAACTTATTTACCTGCAAATATATTATTAAACCTTCTTGATTGGTATATGACATGTTTATAATGTGATAGAGAATAGATAAGATTTAACAGCACAAAAAACACTTATTTGCCTTTAAAAACTCATTTATTGCTACTTTTGTAATCTTATTAATTGAAACAAAATGAGATATAATTTTCGCATATTTAAATCTGCAATTGTAATTATTTTCATAGCACTGGTCTTCACTTCAGGTTGTAAACCTAAGGAAATCAGAATAATTGAGACAACTGATGTTCATGGAGTAATTCTGCCATTTGATTTTGTTGAAAAACAACCATTAGATGCATCGCTTGCGAGTGCAGCGACTTACATCCGGCAGGTACGCGATAAAAATTCAAATTTGCTTTTGCTTGATAACGGAGATAATCTTCAGGGACAGCCAGAAGAGTATTATTTCAATTTTATTGATACAATTTCACCTCATTTTAATGCTGAGGTGATGAATTTCATGGCTTATGATGCTGGAACTGTCGGGAACCATGACATTGAGACCGGTCATTCCGTTTATGACAGACTGAGAAAACTTTATAAGTTTCCTTTGCTTGCTGCTAATGCTGTTGACATTAAAACAGGGCAGCCATACTTTAAACCTTATGCTATTCTTAAAAAGGAGGGTTTGAAGATTGCCGTATTTGGAATGGTTACACCGGCAATTCCTACCTGGCTGCCACCGGAACTTTATTCCGGTATAGAATTCCGAGATATGGTGAAGACTGCAAAAAAATGGATGCCGGAAATACTTGCTCAGAAACCCGATCTGGTAGTCGGTCTTTTCCATTCAGGATGGAACCGGTCTTTCAACAAGGAGTCAGATGACACCTTAACTGAAAATGGTTCTGCAGCGGTTGCATATTATGTTCCAGGGTTTGATGTGATATTCACAGGACACGATCATAACACTGCAAATGAGAAGTTTGTAAATTCTACNNCTAAACAGGATAGTGTTATAAGAAAATATGTTGATAAAGTAATCGGAGAATCAACTGCATCCATATCATCGCGTGATTCGTATTTTGGATCTTCCGGTTTTGTCGATATGATTCATTCTATGCAGCTTGAAATAACCGGAGCGGATATCTCGTTTGCGGCTCCGCTTTCATTTGACGTAAATATCCCAAAGGGTCCAGTTACTGTCGGTGACATGTTTAAACTTTACCGGTATGAAAACATGCTCTATACAATGAGAATGTCAGGCAGCGAAATACTTAAGTATCTCGAATATTCCTATTCCGGATGGTATAACACGATGAAGAGTTCAAACGATTATCTGTTGAAGTACAGGCTTGGAAAAGATGGAAAACCAGTAATGAATGATGGCAGGGCAAGGCTCCGGAATCAGCCATACAACTTTGATTCTGCTGCAGGGATCAATTACATTGTCGATGTCAGTAGACCTGAAGGTGATAGGGTCAGAATCATCTCGTTTTCAGATAAAAGACCTTTTATAAAAGAAAAAATATACCGGGTTGCGGTTAACTCATACCGTGGAAATGGTGGTGGTGGTCACTTTACTGAAGGTGTTGGTCTGAGTAGTGAGGAATTAAGGTCAAGGTTAATATCTTCAACTGATAAAGATTTACGTTATTATATTATTAAAGCTATTGAAAAAAGAAAAATAATAGCACCTTCTCCAAATAAAAACTGGAAAATTGTCCCTGAGGAATGGGTTAAAAGAGCTGTTTCGCGCGATTCTTTAATGCTTTTTGGAACTGCCAGATAGGCAGGTAAGGAACTGACTTTAAGGATGCTGATAAGATAAAACAGGTAAAATATTATTTATCATCACTTCGTTTTCTAAATAGTTAATACATGTTGCCGGTAATGGATAACAGCAGAATATATGATAAAGAGGGCAGGTATTTGCCATTGGTGGAAGAATTCTACTCTATCCAGGGTGAGGGATTTAATACCGGCAAGGCAGCCTATTTTATCAGGTTGGGTGGGTGCGATGTTGGTTGCAGCTGGTGCGATTCCAGATACTCATGGAATCCTGATCTTCATCCTCTTGTTGAAACAGAAAGAATTGTTAAAAATGTAATTGACTCTGGCACAGATTCCGTTGTAGTTACCGGAGGAGAACCACTTATGTGGAACCTCGAATTGTTGTGTACTTCTTTGAAAAGAAAAAATAAAAAGACCTTTATTGAAACTTCGGGTGTATTTCCTCTCAGCGGAAATTGGGACTGGATTTGTCTGTCTCCAAAAAAAAACTTTCCTCCATTACCTGAGATCTGCAACCTGGCAGATGAACTTAAAATTATTGTAGAGAATAAGTCAGATATTGAATGGGCAGAAAAATATGGAGCGCTGGTTTCGACACAATGCAACCTTTACTTGCAACCAGAATGGAGCAGGTTTGAGAAAATTATTCCTGAAATAGTTGACTACGTAAAAAGAAATACAAAATGGAATATTTCACTTCAGGTTCACAAATTCATGCATATACCATAAATTTTTGATAAAAAAGACCCTGATATTGATTGTATTCTTGTGTGGCTCTGGCTATACTTCGTGTTTGGCACAAAATCTTCATACTATTTCAAATCGTGCTCTTAGAGCATATAATGATGGAAAACAGGCTTATGATTTTTTTGACATGAAGGCTGCTGAGATTTTTTTAAGGGAGGCGATTACTACTGATAATAAATTCTATGAGGCTTATATGCTTCTTGGTGAAATGATGTCNNGTCTTTTTCCCTTTAGCCAATGCTGAAATGATGTCAGGAAGATATGCCGACGCACTCATTCATTATAAGGTATATCTGCTGCAACCAGGAATTTCAGAGAAAAACAGGGCACTGGCATTAAAGAGTCTCGAGGACAGCAAATTTGCGATGGAAGCAATGAGTAATCCTGTCCCATTCAACCCGGAAAGTCTTGGTGATTCCATTAATACTTCTGAAGATGAATATTGGCCTTCAATAACAGCTGATGGACAGACTCTTATGTTTACAAGACAGACTTCTGCCGGAATGTCCAGTCAAAAGACGCAGGAGGATTTTTATATCAGCCATCTTGATAATGGCAAATGGAGAAAGGCAGTTAATGCAGGTTATCCTCTGAATACTTCTCAGAATGAAGGGGCACAGTCTTTGTCTTCAGATGGTCGGTATATGTACTTTACAGCCTGCGAAAGACCAGACGGATTGGGGAGATGTGACATCTATTATTCTTCTTTCGATGGGAATAATTGGTCATTACCTGTGAATTTAGGTCCCCCGGTAAACTCACCGGCATGGGAATCTCAGCCCTCAATAAGCTCGAACGGACGCATGCTTTTTTTCTCCAGTAACAGGGCAGGAGGACTTGGTGGAATGGATCTCTGGTATTCAATTATGAGCGAAGAAGGAAAATGGGACACTCCTGTTAATCTTGGAAAAACTATTAATACAGCTGGCGATGAAATGTCACCGTTTATTCATTTTGATGGCAAAACACTTTATTTTTCATCAAATGACAGAGTAGGTATGGGTGGATATGATATTTACGTTACCAAAATGAATGATGACACAACATGGACTGAACCTAAAAATCTTGGATATCCGATCAATACTTATAATGATGAATTAGGTCTGATCATTGATGCAAGCGGACAAAATGCTTACTATTCAACCAAACGGGATGAAAAACATGGCAAAGATATTTATTCATTTACTCTTTATGCATCAGTACGACCAGCGCCTGTATCCTATTTTAAAGGACATGTCTATGAAAAAGGGACCGGAAAACTTCTCAATGCAAGGTATGAATTGATAAACCTTTCTTCAGGCCATGTTTTGGCGGCTAACTCCACAGATATTTACGGTACATTCCTTGTTTGTCTGCCACCCGACAATAACTATGGATTGAACGTTAGTAAAGAGGGTTACCTTTTTTATTCGGATAATTTCATGCTAAAAGGAATACATTCAGCCACAGAGCCATTTATTAAGAGAATTGATCTGAGTCCCATTCGGGTGGGAGAAAAGATGGTACTTTCAAATGTATTTTATGAATTTGATTCATGGAAGATAACAAAGGAGTCTTTTTCAGAGCTTGACAAACTGGTAAAACTTCTCTCTGACAATAAAAAGATTACTGTCGAAATAGATGGATATACTGATGCTATCGGAACTGATGCCTATAATCTGGAACTTTCTCAAAAGAGAGCCAGATCAGTTTTGGATTATCTTGCAGGGAAGGGGATAATCTCACAACGGCTTAGTTTTAAAGGATTTGGATCTGCATCACCATTAGGAGATAATATCACTAACGATGGACGTAAACTCAATAGGCGCACTGAGATAAGAATTACTGGTGGTACAGAACAATAAAAGAGACCTCGCCAGAGGCCTCTTTCGTTAATAAAGCTTATTTGCAGACTATTATTTCGCTTTTCCTAGCAATCCAATCAGATTGCAATCCTGGGATTTAAATAATTGTTGTTAAGAATTTTTGATTTACCTTCTTCCTTAAAGGGAACGGAAAAATACAACCCCGTTCCCATTAGTCCGTTGTTTTCAATCCAGATTATACCATCCATAAGGACTAAAAGTTTTCTGGCTAGTGTTAGATTTATTGCAGAGCATGTATCATTATGCCTGCTAAGCGAATCATTCAGATTCTCAGTTTGTAGAAATTCTTTGCATTTATTGTAACCCTGGCCAGAATCTAGAACATAAAAAACTATATTACTATCCCTGAAATAGTAACCAATTTTGATATACCCTGACTTGGTATTGCTCAATGCATTCTGAAATAAACTACGAATAACCCTTGAAATCCTGTTTGAATCAATATATATTTCATCCTGTTCGGACAACTGATTCTCAAGTATCAGCACCAGTTCTTTATGATCCTCTCTTTTCAAAATGACCCTGAATTCTACAAGAAGTTCATCAAGAATATTGCTGATTTTACATTTTCTCAGATCAGTTTTTGAATTACCCGTATCAATTATTGCTGAATCGAGAAAATTGTCAAAAAGACACATTAATTGTTCACATGAACTAAGAATATGATTACTGAATTCTTCCTTTTCGTTTTCATTATATCCGCTATTATTCATGAGGAATGAGAAAGCAACTATCGAATTCATGTGAGTTCTCATTTCGTGAGACATNNTCCCCGCTTTCTCTCGCCAGCGGTTGAGATTTATGATCATTGATTATATTTTTACCTGATTCGTTTATCATAGAAACAATGCCTCATAACATTATAAATGTCTGAGAATTTTTTTTGCTTTATTTTCATAGATGCTTTCCGATTTTACAATGTTTCGAAGCTGATATCTTGCCATGACTTTATCCTCCGTGGCTATATAACACATTGCAAGGTACCAGTTTGCATCAGCTGTATAAGAATTTATCTTTTTGTTTATGACTTTTTTAAATGATAATTCCGCATCCGGGAAACTTCTTATTTCCATTTTGGAAACGCCACTGAGAAACTCAATTTGCGAAGATTCCGGTCGGTTTTTCAGATAAGCCTGAAAACCTTCAAGCGCTTTTCTGAATTCTCCTTTATTGAAATAGTCAATGGCTTCATTATAATTAGCTTCAGCTGATCTTGAATAGCCAGGATTATCGTAGACATGATAATATTTCTTGTAAATTTCAGCAGGGCTCTCAGTTCTGTATGAAAGAATAACGATGCTCCCTATAATGATCAGACCTGTAAATATTGCTGCATACCTGAATCTCGGCGAACGGAGTTTTTCGTTTTTAACCATTTCATCCTTCCTGGCCTTTTCAATAGAGACTAATTTATTTCTTAATGATACAATATCATGTCTTTCAAGAATTACATCTGCTTTTCTTCTTAAAAGCAAATCTTTTTGCAGCGATTCATTGCCTTCGAGTTCTTTTTCGAACCAGATTTTCTCCGTCTGTTCCATCTCACCGGCAATATACTTTTCAATAAAATAAGAATAATCAATTGTTTTCATAGCACTATTTAAAATTAGATGTTTACGACTAGCTAATAAACTGTATTCTAATATAATATATTATTTTCCGATCATATTATAACCATTATAATTTTCCATAACCTTGTAACATCAGTTACTTTAATGAACACTGACCTTATTGGCCTGTTAGACTTTACTCAACCTAAAGTGATCCAATGACTTGGAAATCGAACCTATAAATTTTCAGCCGCATTGCCAAGGCTGACAGAACGTATATTAGATTTTTTCTGAAAAATTCAATCCCGAAAAATTGTTAAATATCAGTTTTTATCGGAAGTGTAGGAATAGTTGGAGTCGGATCGCCGTCATTTTCTCCGCCGCCACGTACTGAAATCATCTCTTCGTTTGTAAGCTGATATAATTCAAAAATGTCAAAATTCAGGGTTTTCATAATCTTAGTTTTAAATTGTTAATAATTCAGGGTAATTCATAATTTCAGATATACATGTCACACAAGCCTCTTTTGTGACACGAAAAAATTAAGAAAATTTTATAAATTTTTAAAGATGGTAAAATCCAGTAAGATACAGACTCTAAATTTGGATGAATTCTGCTCAGGTTTTAGTTTTAAATAATTACTTTTAGACGGAAGAAAGGGAAAAATGATCAGAAGAAATTATAATAAAATACCAATCGTGATAATAATTTATCACCTGGCACTTTGCTTAATTATTAGCTCATTTTCGTCTTTTATTTGCACTGCATATTCTGAAACTGAATCTGAACCAGTTCCCTCCAAAATAGAAAACAGTAGTCAGGTAATAGATATTCAGCAGAAAACAACAGATCTGAGAAGTATTAATTCCAGAGTCCCTAAACTTAATCCTGCAAAAGATACTGCTTCAGCACATCTTAAAGTCGATAGTTTAATATTCTTTATTAACCATGGAACCAAATCGGATAGCTCTGACCTGGCCGACGCCTGTTATATTGTGGGAGTCTATTTCCGGGATCATAAAAACAGTAATAATGCACTTTTATATTTTAAAAGAGCTATTCAGATACTTGAAAAAGCAAGATTAAAACTCAGTCCAAATTATTCAAAATCATTATATAATTTGGGAAGTGCTTACATTAATCTTGGTGATTTTAACCAGGCTATTAATTATATGGCAATATTGACCGAAAATGACGAGCATCTTTTTTATGGTAAAAATATCTCTCTTATTGATGATTATTTAGGGCTTTCTATTATTAATATGAATATAAGAGATTATGAACAGGCAATTATTTGGATAAATAAGGGACTTAAAATT
Organism: Bacteroidales bacterium; assembly: GCA_003155705.1. GTDB lineage: Bacteria > Bacteroidota > Bacteroidia > Bacteroidales > VadinHA17 > LD21. The sequence goes on along the minus strand of PMEC01000213.1, from coordinate 22,851 downwards.
GCACAATTACACCCTGACTCTGTTACACTCGGTTCAATGGCTTCTCTTTATCAAGCCAAAGGTGTTGCTTTCTCCTGCCTTGCAAATTATGAACAGGCAATAAGTAACCTTGAAAAGGCAGAAACATATTATGACAAACTTAATTACAAAGAAATAAATTATATTAATGTTCTCGACAATCTTGGGACAGCCTATCATTATCTTGGATCAAGAGAGAAGTCATATTACTATTATGAAAAGGGAATGAAACTGATAAAAAATGATTTCTCCCAAATGGCCTTTGGTCTGATTAATAACTATGCAGTAATTCTTGGAAATGATAGTCTCGCAAAAAAGGGGGAGGCGCTTTTATCAGATTTTCTTAAGAAGGTACAATTAACTAATGTTTTCGACCAACGTAATTATTACACTGTATTAAGAAACTATGCTGATTATTTGTGTGAATTTAACATAAATGAACCCCTGGCAAAAGAAACATATCTTCGATGTTTCAGATACATATATGATCACCCATGGGATAAGCAATACAGAGATGAAGTGATACTTGGTTATTCATTATGCCTTTTTCAGGATGCTGAAAACCTGAAGGCTCTTGACTCATTGCAAACATTACTTTTCCCTTTAAAATCGGATAACCTAAGAGGGAAACTGTTAATGAACCCTGAGTCAATTAAACCTGAGGTGAGATCAATAAAAATACTAAAGACCAAATACCAGATATTATGGAGTGAGTACAAAAAGACAAATGATTCATTGATCCTGAAGGCTGCAGCAGGAACTTCAGAGCTGATCATAAATGTGCTCGAAAAGATAAGATTAGGTATTGGTGAAGAAGGAAGCAGGTTACTGCTAGGAGACAAGTACGGGGATTCATATATAGATGCAATAAGTTGTTTGAATGAATGTTACAAAAAAACAAATGAGCAAATTTATCTTGAAAAAGCTTTCGAGTTTTCAGAAAAAAGTAAAGTCGCAAGCCTTCTCGCTTCTACCAGGGAAATGAAGGCAATCCAGAATCACATTCCTATTACCCTTGCAAATGAAGAGAAAGAAATTCAACGGAATATCGGATATTATAGTTCAATTCTTACTGATGAAGAAAATAAGGAATACCCTGATACAAGGAAGATAGGTCTTTGGAAAGATTATTTGCTGGGTGCAGTAGACCGAAGAGATTCTCTGATCAGAGTTTTTGAAAAGAACTACCCCGATTATTACACTCTGAAGTACAACACGAAAGTGATCAGTACGGGTGCAATTCCAGGTCTTATTGGAAAAAACAATAATTATCTGAGTTATATTTTAACAGATTCTTTATTATATACTTTTGTTTTAAATAGCAGAAACCGGCAACTTATTACACAAAAAGTAGATACTTCATTCTTTTCTATGGTGAAAGGGTTCAGAAAACTACTGACTTCACCAGACTTAGATGAAAAATCAGCGGACGAGTTCAAAATATATCAGCTTTACGGGTATAAACTTTACTCAATTCTGATTGCACCGATAAAAAAATTTCTTATTTCCGATAATCTGATTATTTCACCTGACAATATTCTTTCTTATCTGCCTTTTGAAGCTCTTCTTACAGGTAATCAAATCAGAGATGATCTTATTTATAGGAAATTGCCTTATCTGATGAATGAGTTCCAGATAACCTATGAATATTCTGCTACTCTGCTTGCTGAGTATGAAAAAGCAAAACCTTTATTGCACAATTCAGGAATTGTATTTGCACCAACATACAATATGCCGATTTACCTTGACTCAATATTGAATGACAGACAGTCAACAGGAAGAATACTACTTGCATTACCTTACGCTGTGGATGAAGCTGAATTTGTATCCATGATTACACGGGGCATTCTTTATACGGGGAAAAATGCAACTGAATCTGCTTACAAACAAATGGCCGGAAAGTTTGATATTGTGCATCTTGCCATGCACACATATATCAATAATCTGAACCCCGCATATTCAAAACTGATCTTTTCAATTGTAAAAGACAGCCTTGACAATACCGGATTGAATGCTTTTGAAGTCTATGGCACGCCTCTAAAAGCCAAGATGGTGGTTCTAAGTTCCTGTAATACAGGAGTGGGCAATTTGCGAAAAGGAGAGGGAATACTTAGCCTGGCACGAGGATTTATTTACTCGGGAAGTAAATCTGTAGTAATGTCGCTTTGGGAAGTTAATGACAAATCAGGGACCGATATCGTTAAATATTTTTATAGAAATCTGAAAAACGGTGACTCCAAGAGCGAGGCTTTAAGAAAGGCTCGTATTAAATATCTTAACAGTGCAGGTACTGTCAGGTCTTTACCTTTCTTCTGGTCAACTCTTGTTGTTTACGGAGATGATTCCCCTATTTATTACTCTTTAACAGTAAAGTTTATCGCAATCTTAATTCCTCTTCTTCTTTTATCAGGTACAATTATCTATTTTAAAAAGCGCTGATATTCCTGGTACTCAGGATCTTCTTTTATAATATCCAATAGTGCCTCTTTTGATAAATATTTCTTCCTTCTCGCGTAGGCTTCATTTTTAAAGTTCATTTTGAATGCAATCTCCTCATATGACAAACCATCATAAAAGAGTGTTAGGACGGTCTGACTATCAGGTTTAAGCTTCTTAAATGATCTGCTCAGAATTCTTTCAAGTGCCGGATCAGAAAGATCATTTGAATCCTCCTCTTCAGGAATATCGACATTTAATTCAAGAATCCGTTTCTTACGTCTGAGCTGGGTATTCCAGATGTTCCTGGCAATTCCGAAAAAATATCCTTTAAGATCAGATGTCAGATTGAAATTGTTTTCAGATATCTGCTGATATAGTGCGATTATAGTATCCTGGAACACATCAGATACATCTTCAATTGAGCCGCTGTTTTGTAAGACATGATTTTTAATCGTCTGAAAATAATGGTCATATATATAACCAAGGACTTTTTCGTCCTGACAACGAATTCCTTCGACAATGCTGTTATCTGTCAGTTTTCTAAACAAGCCCTGGTATTTTGCTGCAATAAACTGACAAATATAGTATTTCCAAAAGCAAAACGTTTTCATTTTAATTATTGCATAACTGAATTTATACAGTGCCATCTCTCCATTACCAAAATATAAATATCTTTACCTACTGTTTAATGCATTTGTAAATAGTTAAAATGTCTTTCCCCTTTGTAAAACAACCCGATGCAATGGATTGCGGACCATCATGTCTGAAGATGGTAACAGGGTTTTACAAAAAGAACTTTTCTCTTGAAACGCTGCGTAAACGATGTTACATCACAAAAGAGGGTGTCTCATTTTTGGGTTTATCTGAAGCAGCTGATTCACTCGGTTTTAGAACATTGGGTGTAAAAATATCCTTTCAGAGGCTTGAAGAAAACGTTCCGCTTCCATGTATAGTTCATTGGAGACAGAAGCATTTTGTAGTTGTTTATAAAATACAAAACGGGAAGATATATGTTGCTGATCCGGCATTTGGACTAACAAATTACTCTTCTCAGGAGTTCATTAAAAACTGGTCAGGGACTGTTGTGGATGATCAGCCTGTAGGTCTGGTTCTTATTTTGGAACCAAATCCATCATTTTTTGAAAATGAAGATGAAGTTGATAGATCTTCCGGATTCCGGTTTTTATGGAAATACTTCAGGCTTTATAGAAAGTATCTTTTCCAGCTAATTCTTGGACTGGTGCTTGGCAGCCTGATACAACTGATAATACCGTTTCTGACACAGTCCATTATTGATATTGGGCTGAATAATAGTGATATAAGTTTTATTTACCTGATCCTTTTTGCCCAACTTTCCCTGGTAGTCGGAAGAATGTCAGTTGAGTTCATTAGAGGTTGGCTTTTACTGCATATCGGAACCAGAGTAAATGTAACTATCGTATCAGGTTTCCTCCAGAAACTAATGGCTTTGCCAATTGCCTTTTTTGATACAAAACTTACAGGAGATATTCTTCAGCGTATTGATGACAACAACCGCATTGAAGAATTCCTTACTTCAGCATCACTTGGTATCCTTTTTTCATTCTTCAATCTTATCGTATTTGGTATAGTTCTGGCTTTATATAGTTTTAAAATCCTTCTGGTTTTCCTCACAGGTTCTGTTCTTTACATAATATGGGTTTCACTTTTTATGAAGTCAAGAGGGCAGCTTGATCATCAGAGGTTCAGACAAATGGCTATTACAAACAGCAAACTCATTCAGATGGTGAACGGGATGCAGGAGATTAAACTTACGCAAAGTGAATTGAATAAAAGATGGGAATGGGAAAACCTTCAGGCATCATTATTCAGGCTCAGAACCAAGGGTCTGACAATAAATCAATATCAGTCTGCTGGTGCGACATTTATTAATGAGGTCACTAATATCCTGGTGACAATTGTTGCTGCCACTTCAGTTCTTAATAATAGCATGACTCTTGGAATGATGCTGGCTGTGCAATTTATTATAGGACAATTAAACGTTCCGGTTAGCCAGATAATATTATTCTTCAGGGTTTCACAGGACGCAAGGCTAAGTCTTAACAGGCTTTCAGAAATTCATATGATGAATGATGAAGAGTCTGGTTCTGAAATGAAGGTAAAAAAGATGCCAGATAAAAAGGATATTTATATAAACAACCTCTCTTATCAGTATGAAGGGCCACGATCGCCATTTGCTTTAAAAGATATTGATCTTGTAATAAAGGAAAATGAAGTGACAGCCATTGTTGGTATGAGCGGAAGCGGAAAGACGACACTTTTAAAGATGATTCTCGGATTTTATCAACCTGTGACCGGGGAGATTCTGATCGGAGATACACGGCTTCAAAATCTTAGTCTCAGAACATGGAGGAGTAAAGTAGGAGCAGTGATGCAGGATGGTTACCTGTTTGCTGATACACTTGCTGCAAATATTGCAACAGGTTCAGAATCAATTGATGAAGCAAAGCTATTGAACGCTGTGGAGATTGCCAATATCAAAGGATTTGTTGAATCTCTTCCTCTGGGCTATAATACCAAAATAGGAGCCAATGGACATGGTCTCAGCGAAGGACAGAAACAAAGATTACTGATTGCAAGAGTCGTATATAAAAATCCGGATATAATTATCTTCGATGAAGCGACTAATTCTCTTGATGCAAATAATGAAAAAGTGATTGCTGAGAATCTTGCTGATTTTTATATTGACAAAACTGTAATTATTGTTGCGCACAGGTTGAGCACAGTCAAAGATGCCGATAATATCATTGTGCTTGAATCAGGCAGAATAGCTGAAACCGGAACACATGATATTTTAATTTCAAAAAAGGGAGTATACTTTAATCTTGTCAGAAACCAGCTTGAACTTGGGAACTGATTTTCAACATGGAAAATAAAAGGCTTGAAATTAAATATTCCGACCCTATAGAAGAAATTATGGGTAATCCTCCCGGAAGAATTTTGAGATGGGGAACACTTATTATTTTCATTGTGCTCATATTGTTTTTATTGTTTTCATGGTACCTTAAATATCCCGACCTGATCCCGGCTACAATTGAGATTACGACAGAAAATCCTCCTGTGACCCTGGTTTCAAAAGTAAATGGCAGAATAAAAGAATTAAACATTACAAATAAAAGTAATGTCATTAAAAATCAGGTGCTTGCAGTTATGGAAAGCGCTGTTTCGTTCAAAGAATTTGAGATACTTCGTCAATTTGTCGATACAGCTACACATCCTCTCTCTTTGCTGAATAGCACTGTTCCGGAATTGACAGAACTGGGGGAACTTCAGATATATTACAGCACATTCCGTAAGAATCTTTCTGATTTAAATAACTTCTTCCGAAATGACTACTATGGAAATAAAATTCAGACTGTAAAAAAAGAAATTATCGGCACAAGTTTTTATATCGACAGGTTAAAAGAAAGTGAGAAATTATTTTCTGAAAACCTGGAACTTGATAATAAGCGTTTTATGAGGGATTCGGGCCTTTACAAAGCAGGTAAAACTATTTCTGAAAGTGATTATGATAAATCGAGGCAGGCTTTAATCAGGCAGAGAATAGATCTGCAGGAAATACGGCTTCAGCATTCGGCAAAAAACATCGAGCTGACATCAATGCAGCAGCAGTTAACGGAATATTCAATAATGCGATCAGATGACCTGGAGAAGCTTTCATCCACTCTGGAGGAGTCATTCCGCAATCTCAGCGCAGAGATCAACATTTGGGAAATTAACTATTTGCTGGTATCTCCAGTCTCAGGAACAGTGACATTTACCAAGTATTGGAGCGAAAATCAATCCGTTATTAAGGATGAACCGGTTCTTACTATTGTGCCGACTAATCAGGGCAACTTTATTGGCCGGATAGATCTGAAAATGGAACGCTCAGGAAAAGTAGCCATTGGTCAGCAGGTAAACATTAAGCTNNAATTCACCCAGAATATGCAGGGAACCGCAGAGATAATTACTGAGGATATGCGACTGTTGCAAAAAATAGTCGATCCGTTCCGTTATCTTCTTTCAAAAAATAAGAGATAAGGTAAGTTATTTTTTAGCGTAAGGTTCGTAATCATCATCCTTTGAGGAGGATGTGAAAGATGAAGTCGTTTTTTTCTGACTACCGGGTTTGATCTCATCCTTTTTAAAGTATTTGTTATAGAGACGAAATGCGACAAATACAAAAAGAACAGCAAACAATATGATCTGAAATTTATCTTTCATATTAATAAAGTTTCATTTTTCCTTCAAAACACAAATTGTTATTTAGATTTAAATTGTCATAAAGATACTATTTATTGCAAAAAAACTATTATGATTTGTAGCGGTCAATTTGAATTAACTGAGATGATTGTAGTCGAGACATTTACCATTATCCCATAATCTCACATTAATTTCCGATAAAACTTTGAGTATTAATAAATATTTCAATATTTTCGTACTCTGAAATTTACATGGATTGACATGTTGGTACTAAGAGATAATACGCTGAACTATAATTGGATTGAATATGACAAAGAAAAATCCGAATGCCTCTGTTCAAGACGAACAATTCGCAGCAAATGGAAAAGCTGATGAATCTACGGATGAGAGAAAAACTGAACTTGCGGCTGTCGAACCTGCCGGTATTGCCGCTGAAGAAACTGCTCCGGTTGAAGCTGTACACAAGGAAATAATTGAAGAACAAGTTGGTGAAGTTGCAGAAAAGGAGCCAATTGCAGAACACCAAACAACTAAGCCGGCTCAAGAGGAATTTCATAATCTTGATGATATTGAATTACCTCCGGTCGACTATTCCAGTTACTCAAAAAGTGAACTTGTTGAGACACTCGGATTAATAGTTGATAACAGGGCTCCCGCAGAAATCCGTGAAGACGTTGACAGAATAAAAAGCCTCTTTTACAAGAAATTAAGAGCAGAGGCCGAGGAAAGAAAAAGTAAATTTCTTGAAGGTGGGGGGAAAATAGAGGAATATAAGATCTATGTTGATCCGCTCGACCATCGGATCAAGGAACTCCTGGATAAGTACCGGGAGAAGAAAACTGATTATTCTAAAATACAGGAAGCTGAGAAATTTGATAATCTCAGAAAAAAGTATGAAATCATAGATAAGATTAAGGATCTTGTGAATAGGGAAGAATCTATTAATAAGACATTTCATGAATTCAGAGCTCTTCAGAATGACTGGCATACAACAGGAGTTGTTCCGCAAAATTCACTAAAGGATCTTTGGGAAAATTATCATCATAATGTTGAGATTTTCTATGATTATATAAAAATCAATAAAGAATTAAGAGATCTTGACCTTCGGAAAAACCTGGAATCAAAAGTAAGACTCTGCGAAAAAGCCGAAGAACTTCTTCTTGAACCTAATCCGATCAATGCTTTTCGCTTGCTTCAGGATTATCATGACCAATGGCGGGAAATCGGTCCTGTACCACCGGAATCAAAAAACGAGATCTGGGAAAGATTTAAAGAAGCAACTTCCAAAATAAATAAAAGACACCACGAGTATTTTGAGAAGCAAAAGGATGATCAACGTAAAAACCTTGAAGCCAAAATGGCTCTTTGTGAAAAGGTTGAAGAAATTAATCTTCTTGAATTAAAGAATTTCAAGGATTTTGATGAAAAAGGTGAAGTTGTTGTTGATCTTCAAAAAATGTGGAGGACCCTTGGCTTTGCTCCAAAAAAACAAAANNAAGGAGGTGCAACAAAATAATCTGCAAATTAAGACGGAATTATGCATCCAGGCCGAATCCCATCAGGAAAGCACTGACTGGAAAGCAACATCCGATGCTTTGATCAAGCTTCAGAAAGAATGGAAAGATGTTGGTCCGGTACCACGAAAACAATCTGAAAGAATATGGAAGCGTTTCAGGAAAGCCTGTGATCATTTTTTCAACCGGAAGGCTGAGTTTTTTGCTACACTTGATAACTCCTACGAGGATAATCTTAAAGCAAAAACAGCAATTATTAATGAGCTTGAAAGCTTTGACCCAGGAGCAGATGTGCAGGCTGCGTTTGAAAGATTGAAAGAGATTCAGCGTACATGGACCGATATCGGTTTTGTACCGTTTAACGTGAAGGAAGATATCACGAACAGGTATAGGAACGCTCTTAATAAGCAATTTGACAGGCTTAAAATTGGTGAAGATGATAAGAATATCCTTAAATATAAGACCAAGCTTGATAACTTAAAAGCAAATCCAAAGGCATCCCGTAAAGTAAGGAATGAACGGGAAAAATTCTTTACCAAAATAAAACAACTTGAGGGAGATATTGTCCTTTGGGAAAATAATATTGGATTCTTTGCAAAATCCAGCAAAGCTGACAATATGATTAAAGAAGTGGAAGAGAAGATTGAAAATGCCAAGAAGATGATAAAGATACTGGAGGAGAAGGTTAAAATGATTGACCAGTCTGGTCTTGACGATTAAGGAAAAATATATTCAGATAAAATAACTGTAAAATTTCTTGCTTTGACAGACGTTAAGTATGTATTTGTAACAGGGGGAGTTACATCTTCACTGGGTAAAGGTATTATTTCATCCTCGCTTGCAAAATTGTTGCAGGCAAGAGGGTATTCTGTCTCTATTCAGAAACTCGATCCTTATATTAATGTCGATCCCGGAACTCTTAATCCTTATGAACATGGGGAATGTTATGTTACACTTGATGGAGCCGAAACTGATCTTGATCTCGGTCATTATGAAAGNNGGAAAAACCGTTCAGGTTATCCCGCATATCACCGATGAGATAAAAAGAAGAATAAAGTTAGTAAGCTCAGGAAATAAATTCGATATTGTAATCACGGAAATAGGAGGTACAGTAGGTGATATTGAATCATTACCATATATTGAATCAGTCCGTCAGCTCAAATGGGAACTCGGATCTCAGAATTGTATTGTAATTCATCTGACCCTGGTACCCTATCTTTCGGCATCCGGCGAACTTAAGACAAAACCTACTCAGCATTCTGTAAAAGTCCTGCTTGAAAATGGAATACAGCCTGATATTCTTGTACTCAGGACCGAGCGAAATCTGACCGGCGATATTAAGCGAAAAGTGGCATTATTTTGTAACGTTGAAGAAAGTGCAGTTGTAGAATCAGTTGATGTATCAACAATTTATGAAGTGCCTTTGAAAATGCTTGATGAGAAACTCGATCAGACTGTGTTACGAAAACTTTCTTTACCTGTTTCAGAAAATCCGCCTTTGACGGAATGGCGGGAATTTCTCAAGAGGTTGAAAAACCCAAAACATACTGTTTGTATCGGACTGGTAGGTAAATATGTTGAATTGCCCGATGCCTATAAATCCATCGCTGAATCTTTTATTCATAGCGGCGCTGAAAATGAATGTGAAGTTATTGTTGATTATATTCATTCTGAAGATATTACAGAAAAGAATGTTGCGGAAAGGCTTAATGGATTAAATGGAATCCTGGTGGCCCCTGGTTTTGGATCAAGAGGCATTGATGGAAAGATTCTGACAGTCAGATATGCCCGTGAAAATAATATACCATTCTTTGGCATATGCCTTGGAATGCAATGTGCTGTTATTGAATTTGCCAGAAACGTTCTGGATCTTTCCGATGCACATTCTACCGAAATAAATCATAAAACAAAACATCCTGTAATTGACCTTATGGAGGAACAGAAGAGTATAATTGATAAGGGAGGTACAATGAGACTCGGAGGATATAAGTGTAAAATTGACATTAATTCCAAAGCCTATCAGGCTTATGGCAGAACTGATATAGTCGAACGACACAGACATAGGTATGAATTTAACGACAAGTATCTTGACAACTTTAAGGATCACGGTATGATTCCTGTCGGAATTAATCCTGAATCAGGTCTTGTGGAAATAATGGAGATTCCTGAGCTCAAATGGTTTGTCGGTGTTCAATTCCATCCGGAATACAGCAGTACAGTCATAAATCCTCATCCCCTGTTTGTTCAGTTTGTTAAAGCTTGTATAACTATATAATAGTAACTTACATCAAATCGTATTAATATAATGGATAAAAATACAATAACCGGTATCGTAATAATATTCTTAATCTTTTTCGGATTCAGCATATATAATACCAGCCGGTTAAATAAAGCCTTCGAAAAAACCGTTGTAGTGGCAGACTCACTATATAATAAGGGTGATTATGAAAAGGCCAGGGAAGAGTACATGAATGCCATGCGCATAAAGCCAAATCAGGCAAATGTTGTTCTTAAATTAAATGAAATTAACCTGAAACTTGGAGTTACACGAAATGAACCTAAAATCGACTCTGTTGCGGTTAAACCTGTTACACAGGATTCGAATACCGGAAAGAAGGAACTCGCAAAGTCAGATGTAAAACAACTTGGACCGTTCAGTGGTGCAACTACTGGCAGCAATGATTTTATCACCCTCGAAAATAATAAACTTGCATTAAAGATCGCATTAAAAGGAGGCAAGGTCTATTCTGCAAGGCTTAAGGACTACAAAACTTTCGATTTAAAACCTCTTGTTTTATTTAATGGGGATTCTACTGTTTTTGGTTTTAACTTCTTCACAGTCGATAACAAGCCAATTCAAACCAATAATCTGTATTTCAAGCCTTTAACTGAAGAGCGTAATTTTTTGGTCTCATCTCAGCCACAGAGTGTTAAACTCCGGTTGAATGCTGATTCCGGAAGATATATTGAGTATACCTATACACTCGCACCAGATAAGTATATGGTCGATTTCAATGTTAAATTCATTTCCCTTGAGAAAATTGTTGCGGCGAACCAAAGCAGCGTTACGCTTGATTGGAAAATGTATATTCCCCAGCAGGAAAAAGGTCGGAAAAATGAAGAAACATATACAACTATACAATATAAATATTTCCAGGATGAAGTCGCGGGCCTCAGGATAAGATCAACCAAACCCGAACAAAAGGATATTCCTACAAAACTTTCATGGATCGCCTTTCAGGATCAGTTTTTCTCATCGGTTATTATAACAAATGATTTCTTCCTTAATGGAAGTGTATCTTCTTCAGGGAACATTGGTTCAGAAAAATATATCAGATACTACACATCTGAGGTTGGTGTACCATTTAATGTAAATTCTTCAAATACTTTTGGAATGAAGATGTATTATGGTCCTAACAATTTTAATATTCTGAAGAAGGAAGGGTTGCAGCTTGAGAGACTTGTTTTTTTGGGAAAGAACATTATAGGATGGATAAACAGATACGTAATTATACTGATTTTTCACTGGCTCGAAAAATATATCACCAGTTATGGTCTTATAATTCTGATACTTACCATTTTAATTAAAGTAGTTCTTTTCCCGCTAACCTTTAAATCCTATCAATCTCAGGCAAAGATGCAGGTCCTTAAGCCGCTGGTAGATGAACTTGGTAAAAAATTCCCTAAGAAAGAGGATGCCATGAAAAAACAGCAGGCTACTATGGATCTCTATAAAAGGGCAGGAGTCAATCCAATGGGAGGATGTCTCCCGATGCTTCTTCAGATGCCGATACTTTACGCAATGTTTAGGTTCTTTCCGGTATCAATCGAATTAAGACAGGAACATTTTTTATGGGCAACCGACCTTTCAACATACGACTCCATACTTCATCTTCCTTTTTTAATTCCTATCTATGGAGATCATGTGAGTCTGTTTACTTTACTCATGACAGCATCTACTCTGCTTACAATGAAAATGACCGGATCATCTCCAGGGTCAGATCAACCAGGCATGAAGATGATGATGTATATGATGCCTGTAATGTTCATGTTAATCCTGAATAATTTTTCTGCAGGGCTGACTTATTATTATTTTCTTGCCAATATGCTTACATATTTGCAGAATATTGCTTCTAAACGATTTATTAACGCCGATGCAGTTCTGGCCAAATTGGAGGAGAACAAGAAAAAGCCATTGAAAAAGTCAAAATGGCAACAAAGACTTGAGGAAGCGGCAAAACAGCGCGGAATAAATCCTCCGAAAAGATAAAATTATATCCGGAATTAAATTTAAAGGGTAATATATTGCGTATTACCCTTTTTAAATGTTATAAAGTGTTAAATATTAAACAGTAATTATCTCAGTTTAGAATATTCACTAAATTTATTCCGATCAATCTAAATGGGAAATGGGGAAAAAATTTAAAAACAAAGATTTAGCCAACCGGCTTGGCGTATCCAGTACTTTGGTCTCACTGGTACTCAATAACAAAGCAGACCAGCACGGTATCAGGAAAGACACTCAGGAAAGAGTCCTTTCGCTTGCCCGGCAGATGGGATTTTTTGATCTGAATGAGGAAAAGGAAAAAATATCTCCGGTGGAGGAGAAACCAGGAGTAATTGGTATGATCGTACCTTCACTCCACGATCCGTTTATTTATGAGATTGCTCCTTACCTTCAGAAAGCTTTTTCAAGTATTGGAATTGGGTTTTCAATAATGACAAAAGATCCGGATGACCAAAGATATAACAGACTTATTGGAGCATTCAGAAAATTTTACAGTGGATTAATACTGGTTGGAGAAGCAGCAGATGACTTTACTATTCGTACACTTCGGAGTTCTGATTATCCAATAGTACTTCTTGAAAAGAACCTAAGCAGTCTGAGACTGAATACGGTTACTACCGACATAACTGCAGGTACCTCTCTTATGACTAACCATATTGAGAAACTAGGCTACAAGAATGTACTGATCTTAACCAGTCAGAAAACTTCCCTGGCAGATGCCCCGGTTTTATTCTCACTTAAAGAAATGCTTGGCAAGAAAGAGGGAATGAACAAACCGATTGTTGAAGAAATCAGGATGCCACTTAACTCCGAAGATTTTGATTCATCATTTTTAGAAAAATATCTTCGTCCTCCTTTCCGGATAGATATGCTTGTGATACTTCACGCAGAATTGGTTTATCCGGTAATGACAGCTCTGCAAAAGAAGAAAATCAGGGTTCCGCAGGATCTCGCCCTGGTTTCGATGGAAGAGGGAATAGGTTTTGATCTTCTCCATTCTCCGGTAACCAGCCTTAAGAAACCTCTTTCGGGGATGGCATTGAAAGCTGCAAATATGATCTGGGCAGAAGTAAAAAATGCCGGAAAAGGCAAATACAAACGTCAGGTTAATATTGCACCGGAACTTGTTATTAGAAAATCCTGTGGCACATTATAGATCAGGACTAAAGATGCATGTATCTGCTAAAGTATTGATTGTCTGTTTTCTATTTGCAATTACAAGCTGTACTGGGAAGCATCTTATTAAAAATAGAGAATATCTTTTAAAAGTTGAAGCTGCATTTTCCGAGAGAATACAACTTGCTGTCAACAGAAAAGATGAATTATTCTCTGTCTTTAATAAGAACCTTTCAAATGAGCAGATTGATGCGTTAAAATTTCTTTTTGCCTATTCACCTCTTAACGATATTGCCGATTATAACGGGGATTATTTCCTGGCTAACGCTGATATTGCTTTGAAAACCAGGCAGGAAGCGTCCTGGGGAAAGAATATTCCTGAAGAGATCTTCCTTCATTATATACTACCATTCAGAATTAATAACGAAAACCTCGATTCATTTAGAATAGTATATTATCCTGAGATCAAAAACAGAATAAATGGTATGGATGCTCTTACTGCTTCGCTTGAAATTAATCATTGGTGTCATGAGAAAGTTACTTATCAGCCGGCAGATGACAGAACATCCGCTCCGATGAGCACAATTCTCTCAGCGCGTGGCAGATGCGGAGAAGAATCTACATTTACTGTTGCTGCATTGCGGACAGCAGGGATTCCTGCCCGCCAGGTCTATACTCCCAGATGGGCGCATAGTGACGATAACCATGCATGGGTTGAAGTTTGGATAAATGGGGAGTGGTTCTACATGGGAGCATGTGAACCCGAACCGGTACTCGACAGAGGCTGGTTCACAGAACCTGCCAGACGTGCTATGCTGATTCATACTAAATCATTCGGTGCTTTTTCCGGCAACGAAAATGCAATTACGACAACTGGAAGCTTTTCGGATATCAATAATCTTTCAAAATATGCCCTGACAAAAAAAATATTTGTCAAGGTATTGGATTCAGACAATTCACCGGTTCGGGATGCAATTGTTGAATATCAGCTCTATAACTATGCAGAGTTTTTCCCCTTGGCAATGGTTCCCACTGATGAAAAAGGAATAAGCAGGTTCGAAACCGGGCTTGGCGATCTGATCATATGGGCCAGAAAAGGAGATTCCTTCAACTTTATGAAAATTTCTGTGAATGATATAGATACACTTCAGATCAGGATAGACCGTAAGTCGGAAAGTACTGAACATCTTGAACTTGATCTCGGTGTGCCGGTGGTGAGAGCTCCTTTAAAAGGGCTTGATGCGAGCTTAATTGCAGAGAATAATAAGCGTGTAAATGAGGAAAATGCTATTCGCCAGAAATATATTGATACCTGGATGAAACCGGAGGAAGCTGAAACTCTTGGTCAAAAAACGGGTATTGAACCCAAAGCTTTGAAAACGATAATCAGCAGAAGTATGGGTAACTATAAGAATATAATTGGCTTCCTTGAGAATACACCAGCTTCACAGAGATCGTTGGCGCTTACCCTTCTTAATGTATTAGCTGACAAAGACTTGCGAGACATTCCGGCTAAAGCACTTTTTGATCACCTTAATAATGTCAGCCTTTATTCAGAATCAGGAAATAATTTTAACATTGATGTTTATAATCAGTTTGTTCTGAATCCAAGAATTGCAAATGAAATAATTGTTCCATGGAGGGGATATTTTCTAAAAAACCTTCCTGAAAAACTATTAACTGATGGCAGGAAAGATCCACAGGAAATTGTTAAGTATCTAAACAATTATATAAAACTTGCTGATAATGATAATTATTATAATACACCTGTCACACCGCGAGGTGTTTACGAGCTGAAAGTTTCTGATTCTTTTTCACGGGATATTTGCTTTATTGCTATTTGCAGAAGTCTTGGAATTCCTTCACGTCTTGAGCCCGGAAGCAATGTGCCACAATACTATTTTGAAAACAGGTGGAATGATGTCTTTTTCTCAAACAAAGTTAAGCCGGCATTGGGGAAAGGATATATTAAACTGGTTTCAGCTGAAAAAAATCCGATACCTGAATATTACATTAATTTTACCCTGGCGCGATTTGACAATGGACGTTACAACACTCTTGAATATGAATTCAACAAGCGCGTGACTGATTTTAAGGATGAGCTTGTTCTTGCACCTGGAAACTTTATGCTTGTTACAGGCAACAGGATAAGTGACAGCAAAATACTATCTGCAATATCATTTTTTAACCTGAAGGAAAATGAACACAAAACATTGAAAATTGAAATAAGGAAAGAGATGTCACCTCCTGAGGTCCTTGGTAAAATAAATCTGGATACAAAATTATTTTTGTCCGATAAACATCAGATTTGCCTGGATACCATGTTGAAAAAAGGAATGGTAATTTCATGGATTGATCCGGAAAACGAGCCTACTAAGCATATATTCAATGATTTGGCTTTGCTTAAAACCGAGTTGGATAATTGGGATGGATATTTTATTTTCCTGACGAGCCAATCTGAAAAAGACAATTATTTCAATTTTAAAGCATTAGACAGACTACCTCAAAAATCATTATTCGGCTTGGATACCGGATCAGAAATTCTGACTACAGTCTCAAGCACTATAATGGCAACTGATGTCCGGTTGCCATTTATAATTCTTGTGGATAAGACCGGCAATATTATTTTCAGATCTGAAGGGTATAGAATCGGAATAGGAGAGCAGATCCTCAAAAAGGGCAGATAAATTCAATTCAGTCCTGATTTCTAATTTCTAATTCTCAAGGTACTTATTAACATTTGTTCATATTTATAAATCTCCGGATAAGTGCTTAATGACTTATTAGATTTATATTTGTGTTGTTATGGTGTTGCAATAAATAAATTGCAATGAAAAGGGAATACGGTAAAAATCCGTAACAGTACCCGCTGCTGTGATGCCCGATCGTGAAAACGATCATGGTGATTGATAACCTGCCACTGTTCAGATCCTCAAGGATGGATGGGAAGGCTTCAAAAACCGGGATAAGTCAGAAGACCTGCCAGACAAAATTTTGCGTTCAAAGCTTTCGGGAAGAAAAGCGCAGAATCATTTAATGATTCCCTTTCACCTTTCCTGCCGGCTGCGAATATTAATTGAATTTAAATTGAGACAATTTCTATTCCATATTGCCCTTTTGTTTTCATTGTCATCCTTTGGTCAGGTAACATCAATCAGTGACACAATAAGAATCAATGAAGTTTTTGTAAATGGACGAACCCTTCTTACGGGCGCGGGAAATAGGATGATATTTATAGATTCTGCTGTACTTAAGGATTATACACATAGTAATATTTCTGATGTTATCTCGGAAAATACACCAATATTTATTAAAAACTATGGNNAATATCAATTCCCCAATGCTTGGACAAACTGATTTGTCATTAATCCCAACGGGATTTATTGATGATATGAATGTTTTATACGGAGGAGCTTCATTATCACTAAATAGCGGAGGGATAGGAGGGATAATAAACCTTGAAACAAAACCGATATGGAAAGAAGAAACCAGTCTTCTGGCAAATTTGAGCGACGGAAGTTTTGGAAGATACTCGGCGTTTTTAAAACTGAAAACAGGAAATAAAAAATTTCAGTCATCGACAAAAGCTCTTTTTCAATCGGCTGAAAATAATTTTCAATATCTCAACAACTTCATTTCAAATGAACCTGTATCAGAGAATAGAAAAAATGCCGGAGTTAATCAGAATTCATTTATGCAGGAGCTTTATTTCCGCGGAGAAAAGCATGTTTTGTCAGCACGAATCTGGTACCAGAATGAGGACAGGAATATCCCGGTTCCAATAATAACTCCGCAACCGGATCCAGGAGAAAGTCAAAAAGATGAATCTCTCCGGACGATGGTAAATTATGATTTTTACGGTGGAAAAACTGATTATAATGCTTCTCTTTCATGGTTTTCAGAAAAGCTGGATTACCTGAATCCATCGTTATCAATTAATTCAAAAAATCTAACGAACACATTTAATTTTAAAGGTGGCATTGAAACTTACATTAATAAAAAAATAAGTCTCAACCTTACACTTAATAATGAGCACAGTGTTGTCAATTCTGTGAATTATGACGGATTGATAACCCGTAACCTGGCTGGCATAACGACTTCTGCAAGAAGAATTTTTNNAATGATATGTACTGGAACCCTGGAGGCAATAGATCTTTGAAAAATGAGTATAGCTATACTGGTGAACTTACATATGAGATGAATAGTAACATTTCTCATCTGCTGAGTTTCAGTTCTCAGGCGTCTGTTTATTTTATATCAATTGATAATATGATTAAATGGACTCCGGGAGATTCAGGGTATTGGACTCCTTCAAACATCAGTAAAACAAGTTCTTATGGAGCAGAAGGGAATTTAAGTCTTTCTTATATAATTAATTATTTAAATATCAGATTCATTGCAAAATATGCCTGGAACAAGGCTGAGACAATAAAATCAGAGAATGGTGATGTGGCTGCTGGAAAACAAATTGTTTATGTACCTGAGAATCTTTTTAATGCAGGAATACGGGCCGCATATAAATGCTACTATTTTTCCTGGATGGACTGTTTTACAGGTAAAAGATACACATCAGCTGACAACTCAGAACACCTTCCTTGTTTCCTGTTAAACAATGTATCTGCGGGTGTCAGGATAGGTTCAGGGAAAAACATGTTCGATATCAATCTCAAAGTCGATAATCTGTTTAATATTAATTATCAGGTGATTGCATGGTACCCAATGCCGAGGAGATCTTTTAATCTTACTATCGTATATCAATTCAACAAGGAATAATGAAAACTTTCAAGAGAATTATAGTGTTAATACTGGTCTTTATGTTTTGTTCATGTATCAAAAAAGGTTCTGATCCTGATGTTAATTCCGTTTCACCCTTGCTCAAAGGTGATGGGGTTTTTGTTATAAATGAAGGCAATTTTAGGGCAGGCAATGGAACTCTTTCATTTTATTCTTATACTACAAAGGAGATCTACAATGACATTTTTTCCCAGGCAAACGGGCGGCCGCTNNGGTAAAATAGAAGTTGTCGATAAAAATACTATGCAGGCTTTGAAGACTATCGATAGCCTCAATTCACCAAGGAACATTCTAATAATTAACAGCAGTAAGGCGTATGTAAGCAGTCTTTATTCCAATTTCCTGACAATTATTGATCTTAAATCAAATTCTGTGAAAGGATCAATAAATATCAGGCGATCTTCAGAATCAATGATATTATTTGGAAATAAGGTTTTTATATCGTCATGGTACAATGGTAAAGATATAATGGTAGTAGATCCAACTTTGGATAAAGTAACTGATTCTATTGCAGTTGCACCAGAGCCTGAATCAATGGTTATCGATAAAAACAATAAACTATGGGTGCTTTGTTCTAACGATTATTCCGGCAATTATTCTGCTGAACTGATGGTTGTGAATACAACAACTGATAAGATCGAAAAACAATTTCCTTTTCCATCAAATTTTTTACACCCGTCATGTCTTCAAATTAATAGTACAAAAGATACGGTTTATTTTGTCAATAATGACCTCTGGCGGATGAGTATCCAATCTTCAGGATTGCCTGACACACCATTTAAGCTTTGCAATGGCAGACAGATTTACAAATTGGGAGCTGATCAGCGAAACGGGAAAATATTCTTTACTGATGTTTTAGACTATCAGCAGAAGGGTTACATATTGCAAATAAATCCAAATGGTGTTCCGGTCGATTCATGCAGAGCGGATATTATTCCCGGTTCATTTTGTTTCAAATAAATATTAAAATAACCTATTTTTATTGATGGATATCCGAACACTAACTCTTCCCAATGATAAAAACCCTTAAGATATCGTTGGTCTTGTTTTTTACTGTTGGAGTTACAACCAATGCTCAAATTGAGTCTTCAGTTGGTTCAATATTTGGGTATAAGATAGATTCGTGGTATGAAATAAAAATAGATAGCCTTGTTTTGCAAAAACTTGCGGGAGCGGTTCAGTCAAAAGACGTTAGTTTTCAGTTTGCTATTCCTGTACCGGTAAATCTGAATCCAGGGAATTCGGGAAGGATCTTTCAATATAACAATGAATTGGTATGGATTCTTGGAATACGTTCGAAGACAGCAAAATCTCTGAACCTGATACTGGAACCATTCAAAATCCCGACAGGAGCGTATGTCTATATTTATGACAGTGGGAAAGAAGTTATCAGGGGTGCATTTACTGATGTAAACAATTCTCAATCAGATCTTTTGCCCACGATGCCTGTACCGGGAGAGGAACTTATCCTTGAATATCATGTTCCTTTGGGCGTTGGATGGCAGCAAACTATTGGAGTTTCCCAGGTTTCACATGACTTTCTTGGTGTATTCGGATCAAATAGGACCAAGGATAAACAATATAAAAAATCTCAGGCATGCAATGTTGATATTAATTGCGCAACAGGACTACCTTACTCAATCGAAAAGAGGTCAGTATGCAGACTGCTTGTGAATGGGAGC
The DNA here is from genome assembly GCA_003155705.1 of Bacteroidales bacterium. Lineage (GTDB taxonomy): Bacteria > Bacteroidota > Bacteroidia > Bacteroidales > VadinHA17 > LD21. The sequence goes on along the minus strand of PMEC01000213.1, from coordinate 2,776 downwards.
GAACTTTGTTCCGGGGTATTGTTGAATAATACCAACCAGCAGAACAGACCTTTTCTATTGACTGCACAGCATTGTATTACTGATCAGAATGGTGCAGCTAAAACATTGTTTGTATTTGGCTATGAAAGTCCATGGTGCAGCGGGCCGGATGGAAGGGTATCTCACTCGCTTTCGGGGTCTGTACTTCGATCAACAAATGCAGATATTGATTTTTCTCTTGTTGAATTGAATACATTTCCTCCATTAGTTTATAAACCTTATTTGGCAGGATGGGATGTATCAGGGACGGCACCTACTCATACAGCGGCAATACATCATCCCATTGGTGACGTTAAGAAAATTTCGATAGATCTTGATCCTCCTGTTTCCAGTGCATTTACCAATATGCCAGATAATTCTGCTTGGAAAATTGTACAATGGGACCTTGGAACAACTGAAGGTGGATCGTCTGGCTCCCCTTTATTTGATCAGAATAAAAGGATAGTTGGCATTCTTACTGGAGGAGAAGCTGTTTGCGGCAATTCTGTAAATGACTATTTTGCAAAACTAAGTGTGATCTATAATTATTCCCAGCTTCTTTATCAGCAATTAAAAGGATGGATTGATCCTGCTGTTTCCGGGCTTAAACAGCTTAACGGGCGCGATCCGTATGCTGATAATCTCATTACAAATGATACCCTTTCAAACATAGGGACATCAGAAAGTGTGACCTTAACTAAATACTCATCGGGGCAAGGCTATTCCACTGGATTTAACAGCGACAGTATTGTAATGTACGCTGAATATTTTAATAATTCTGGGGGACATGAAATAAGCGAAGTTTGGCTTAATATCGCGAAAGACAATTATGTTGCTTTGACCGATTCAGTAAAAGTATACGTGTTCAGTGATGGTTCAATACCTGGAAATACACTTGCATCTCAGAAGATACTCATCAGTGAAGCTAAAGACTCATTCAGACTTAAATTTGATTTTAACGGAACAGTCCCGGTGTCTGGGAACTTCTATATAGGATGGAGGCTATGGTATGTCAGCAAGGCTCTTTCAGAGACTCGCCAGTTTGCAGTATATCATTCCCCTGACAGGGTTCTTCCTGTAAAAAATACAGCCTGGTTTAACGATGGATCAGGCTGGAAACCATTCACTCAGCAACCATTTGCGCCTATGTCAGTTTCCCTTGATGTAAAAGTAATAACAACTGCAAATTCTAAGGTTGATTATATATCGGAAAACAAGATAGTAACTCCTGAATTTCTTATTTATCCGGTTCCAGCCACAAATCACATAATCATCTCTTCTAAAATGGTTAGGACTGAGATCATAATGAGAATAATTGATCTGGCGGGTACTGTTTTGCAGATGAGTAATATCTCAACCAGATTTCCAGGTAAAGTTGAAATCGATATTTCAGCATTAAAAAGAGGATTCTATCTGATAAACCTATCTTCAGAAGGTGTATCTGAAACACATAAAATATTAATAGACAGATAAATGTCAGGACACCTTCTGAAATATTCAATTTTAATCTTTGTTGTGGTTTCTGCCTGCACCGGACGAGCCGGTTTCAAGGAATCAGTTAGAAATAAACTCATCAGCAATGGTGTTAAATATGCTGAAAGATTTGAAATACAGCATAATGAAGGCTATTCGGTACTTATCGTGAAAAATCCGTGGCAGGGGGCTAAGAATGTGAATGAGTCTTATTATCTGATACCAAAAAAAACAACTATTCCAGCCGGCATTGATTCTCTTAATGTAATCCGGGTGCCCATTAAGAAGATAATTTGCATGTCAACAACTCACCTTGCAATGATATCTGCACTCAATGAAGAAGAAACGATAAAAGGTGTTTCCGGTACGGACTTCTTATATGAAAAGAAATTACGTGATTTAATTTCAAGCAACAAAATTGCTGATGTAGGTTATGAGGATAATCTGAACAAGGAAATTGTTATTCAAATTGCACCTGATATTGTAATGGTTTATGGTATTGGAAGTGAATCGGCAGGTTATATAAGCAAACTCAAAGAACTTGGAATTAAGATCATTTTCAATGCTGACTATCTGGAGACAAATCCTCTTGGAAAAGCTGAGTGGATAAAAGTTTTTGGTGCCTTATACAATAAAGAAAAGGAGGCGGATAGTTTATATTCTTCTGTTTCTGAAGAATATGACAGTTTAAAATCTTTTATTCAATTAAATATTAAAGGTAAACCTTCAGTGTTCCTTGGTCTGCCATGGAAAGATACATGGTTTATATCACCCGGAAATTCATATATAAGCAATCTTATTTCGGATGCAGGGGGAAATTATCTTTGGAAAGATATCAAATCTGAGATTTCAATGCCATTCGGAATTGAAAACGTTTATGTAAAGGCTATCCATGCCGATTACTGGTTAAACATTAGCAGTGCTAAGAACCGAAATGAAATTATTTCAGTTGATAATCGTCTGGGAGAACTGCCTTCCTTTATAAATGGGAATATGTTCAATAATAATAACAGGGTAACGCCCAGAGGAGGTAACGATTATTGGGAGAGTGGAAGTATGAATCCTCAGTTGATTTTGAAGGATATTGCTTCGATTCTGCACCCTGGCTTATTTCCTGGATATAAACTATATTTTTATAAAAAAATTGAATAGAAGCATAGTTTGAAAACAGAGAGCAACATATCGAATCCGATACAAAAATGGGCGGGCGGGGATAAAAAACTAATTTTCACGGGCCTCTTTTTTCTCATTGTTCTATTATTTGTCCTGGATATTTTTTTCGGAT
>PMEC01000167.1:2351-2697 GCA_003155705.1 Bacteroidales bacterium | reverse complement strand
TTTATAAAGACTCCTTCAGGCGAACCAGGGTTGAATTATTTATGTTCAGGCTATAAACAATTCTTTACTCATATTAAACCATTTGTTGAAGCAGTTGCAGCAGAATGGCGCAGGAAGCAAGAATAAATTTTTTTATCAATTGCCTGATGCCCGGTGCCTGACACCTGCCGCCTACCTGTCAGCTTTTAAGTTTATCTTTTAGAAAATCCACGGTTCTCTTCCACGCCAGTTTGGCAGCCTGTTCATTATATCTTTCAGGGCTGGTATCATTATTAAAAGCATGCCCGGCACCCTCATAAATAAAAATATGGTATTCAATACCGGCTTTTTTAAGTGCTTCTTCAAA
>PMEC01000167.1:0-2306 GCA_003155705.1 Bacteroidales bacterium | reverse complement strand
AAATTTTTGGTTGTCTGTTCACTGTTAAGTTCACGAATCATAGCCATAGCTTTATTTACATCATTATCAGGAGTACCACCCAGCGGAGAGAGAGCATCGGGGGCAAGCGATAAAAATCCCTCTTTCGCCAAACGCCGGTTTACATCCATAATATGAGGCTGAAGTCCGCGATTTTCGTGTATAACAATTACTGCCGGATATTTTTTTGATGCTTTAGGTCTTGCCAGATAAGCCTTTACCTCACCAGTTTCTCCCTTATATGTTATGAACTCAGTAAACAGATCAGGATCGCTATCCTGAAGATGGGTCCAATCAACGCCTGGAATAAGTGCCATTGCAGCAGCAGTACTTCCCGCGTAGATAGTTACTTTCTTTAGAAAACTGCGACGATCAATAACTCCACGCCTGTAATCGTCAATAAGACTTTTGATTTTTTCTTCCATGGTATTCGTTTTAGTGATTTTAGTGCTTCTTTGCCACTATGATTTATTAAATGTCCATAGACCTATATACCAGATATAAATTTATAAAATATTTNNAACAGGAAAATGATTCTGTTTAAGTCAGGAAGGAATAAGTGTATAATTTACACTTAATAGTATAATTTAACAAAGATGTATCACCTTGAATGGAAACATGCACTACAAATCGTTCGATGCATTGCCCCGTATCCGGAAAGAATAGGTCACCATAAATATTGGCTGACCGAAAATTGACATCTGATAGCCATTAACAACGCCATCCTCAACCTTGAAAAATATTGAATATGGATTTCGACGACCCAGAACATTGTAAGCAGTAAAAGTTAAAGAAGAGTGACTTAATTTTTTTGATCTCAGGTTGCCGTTAATAGTGGCTGAAAAATCGAGCCGGAGATAGTCAGGTATCCGGAATTCATTCCTGTCGGAATAGAAAACCCGTGCCACATTATAAAAATTAAAATATGCAACCGGGTAAGTTATTGGACGGCCTGTACTATATAATAAATTCGTTGTAAAATTCATTCTTCTTGACAACCTGATATTAGAAACTACCTTTAAATCATTGGGTTTATCAAAATTTGCAGGAAAATATCTGCCTCCGTTAATTTTCTCTTCTTCATATATTCCGTCAACCTTAAACAATGACCGTGAATAGGTATAGCTTATCCAGCCGGTTAAAATCCCTATTTGCTTTTTAACCATTAATTCAAGCCCGTAGGCTTTCCCTTTTCCGGAAAGAATATCGGTTTCCAGATGTTCATTCATCAGCAGGGTTGCGCCACCCTTATAGTCAAGTACGTTATTTAATATTTTGTAATAAACTTCAGCAGATGTTTCAATCGCTTTATCTCTGAAGTTCTTATATATCCCAAGAGAAAATTGATCTCCTCTTTGTGGTTTTATATAACTATCGCATAATTTCCAAATATCTGTAGGTGCCATCGATGTGGTATTGGATATCATGCTCAGATATTGGAAATTACGCTGATATCCGCCTTTGACAGACAATTCCGGACTGATAACATATCGTGATGAAAACCTGAATTCCAATCCGGGATAGACCTGGAAAATCTGTCCTTTCCTGTAAAAAACAGTATCTGTAATATTGTCTGCAGATCTAGGTGCATCAGGTAAATAGAGGTATTGGGTCTTAGGTCCGTATGCGGTAAATAATGTAAATCTAATACCCCCGGAAAACAATAGTCTTGGAGAATACTCATATTCATCACTAAGATATAAAGCTGGTTCAATGGCCTGTTCCGTTTCAAGAGATTTTGGTACTGTTTCAGAAGCCGCGCCGATAGGTTTCTGGATTCCGGGAGATAATGAATAATCGGTTGCATTTAATCCGAACTCGACTTTATGTTTTTCGGCAGGAAGATATATGAATTCCGCTTTTACTACGCGCTGATTCAGACTATAATTAAGCGAATTAAATGATGCTGAATCTTGTTTTGAGTCGAGCTCATATGCGTAATTGCTTAATATTGCAGAGAATTGCGAAGAGAGTTTTGTATTATAAGAATGTTTCCATCGGATTGTTGATGATAAGTTCATGTATTTGATACCATACTCCTGATAATAGTCGAAACTGTCATTACTTATATAACCGGAAACCGAAACTGTGTTTTTCGGGTCAAGATCGAAGGTTAGCAAACCCTCTAAATCGTAAAAATTTGCATGGCTTTTTTGAAGGCGAACATCTTTCATTAATCCAAGAATCCAGTCAGAATAAGTAGTCCTTGCACTAATAATAAATGAGCTTTTTTTCTTTAAAAGTGGTGCCTCAACCATTAGTCTTCCCGTAAAAGGACTTATGCCTCC
>PMEC01000212.1 GCA_003155705.1 Bacteroidales bacterium | reverse complement strand
TTCGTCCCTCTCAGATCAGGCCCCACCCATAGATCTGAAATGCTCAGCCAGATACTATTTGGAGAAAAATACATAATTATCGATCAGTCAGGAAAATGGCTAAAGATAGAATCGCTTTTTGATAGTTTTACCGGTTGGATCGATATGAACCATCTTCAGTATTCCGAATCAACAAATGAAGCAAAAGGGCATGTTCTGGTAAAGCCCCTTCTATGCTACAAGAAAGATAAAACAAAACTTGTTCTTGAAACAGGATGTGAGATTTATAACCCTGATTTTAAACATCACACTTTCACTGCGGGTGACAGTATTTTCACTTCTGCACCTGACTTCGATGAATCCTATATTTCAACCTCTGATTCTCTTGCTGATTCTGCAATGAAGTTTATAAATAGTCCTTATATCTGGGGAGGACGGATACCCTCCGGGATTGATTGTTCAGGAATGACACAGCTAATTTTTAAGATTCATGGAATCACAATTCCCAGGAACAGCTGGCAACAGGCAGAAGTGGGTGAAACAATAAGTTTTATTGATGAATCAAAACCTGGGGACCTGGTATTTTTTGATAACGAAAAAGGAAATATCTCACATGTAGGAATGATGATTTCCGGCGGATTAATTATTCATGCGTCAGGCAGGGTGAGAATTGATACAATTGATCACCAGGGAATATTTAAGCAGGAAATTGGAAGATATTCTCATCATTTGCGTACTATCAGAAGAATTATTGCCTGATTGTTGAGTATGTCTTGAGGTTCCCGCTGAGGCGGGATCTCCGCTACGCTTCGGCTTGCGGTCTTGCAAGTCGTGCAGTTATAAGGTTTTAATTCGTGAATCGACAAGCATCATAATGGATTGTTCCTCTTCAACCGCTTTTAATTCAATTATACTTGCCTTTGAGACAATTTCTGATGCAAAAGATTTATCTGTCAACCCGGAAGCATTAATCCTCACATTAAGAAAAGCGCCTTTTATGCAAGAGCGGAGAGCCAAAGCTCCTACTCCTGCATCAGTAATAGAATTGGGATTTCCTTTTTCGACCATTTGCCTTATTAATTCGAAGCCCGAAAAAGCTGTTTCCATCACCCTGAATGGAACCATAATGGCATTTTTTGTAGCTTCCTGTACAGCAACAGACCGCGCAGATTTCTCTTCATCAGATTTTTTAGGTAACCCAAAGGCTTCAAGTATTTTATTAAAAGCTTCCGTGTCTTCATCAACAAGATCCAGAAGATGATTCTGAATCTCTTTCCCTTTTTCAGCCCAATCTGAAAAAAATTCCCATTTGTCATCCCACCCACGCTTGTGACTGGAAAGATTTGCTACCATAGTGCCTAGAGCGACTCCGAGCGCTCCCATGTATGATGAGATAGATCCTCCCCCGGGAGCCGGAGATTCGGAAGCGGTCTCATCCATGAAAGATTTAAGGTTCAGATTAATCAGTTTCCGTTTACTTTTTTCAGTCATGACAAACTCAATTATTTTTTCTTCAGGATTAAACTTGTGCAGATCATCAAGACCCATAGATTTAATGGCGATCTTGATTAGTTCATCATCAGATACACCAACAGAACGTTGCTGCTTCTTTAAAAAATACTTTCCAGCATCAAGCATTGCATTAAGCGGGATTAGCCCAACAAGTTCGGATCCGGTAACTCTGAGACCTCTTTCATCAGCCTTACGGCAAACCTCATCAAATGCGATATGAACAGGAGTAACAGAGATATTTGTCAGATTCATAGAGATCTGTGCAATACCATATTCCTCAATGTACCATCCGATAGCCTTCACACTTTTGAGTGTTCCAGGAATCATCACCGGGTCTCCGTTTTTATCCTTAATTATTTTCCCTGTAAGAGGATTCCCTTCACGCATTGGCCGACCCTTCTCTCTTATATCATAGGCAATTGCATTTGCCCGTCTTATGGAGGTTGTATTAAGATTTACGTTAAAAGCAACCAGGAAATCTCTCGCTCCCACTGCTGTTGCTCCGGCCTTTGGATTAAACACTGCAGGTCCGAAATCAGGTTTCCAATCGGGATCGGCAAGCTTCTTCATAAGTCCCTCATACTCACCTGATCTGCAATTTGCTAGATTACGACGCTTCTCTTCAAACGCAGCATTTTCATAACAATAAACCGGGATTAAAAGCTCGTCGCCTATCTTTTTTGCAAGTTTTCTTGCATATTCGACAGTTTCTTCCATTGTGATACCTGAAACAGGAACAAAAGGGCATACATCGGTTGCCCCCATTCGTGGATGCTCACCGTGGTGCTTTGACATATCAATTATCTCCGATGCCTTTTTTACGGCAAGAAATGCTGCATAAAAGACCTCATCTGGTCCTCCCACAAATGTAACAACAGTCCTGTTTGTGTCTTTTCCCGGGTCGACATCGAGCAATTTAACCCCTTCTGCTGCTTCAATAACATCTGTAATCTGCTTAATAACGCTCATATCCCTGCCTTCGCTGAAATTGGGAACACATTCTATGATCTTCTTCTCCATAAATTAATAGGATATTTTTTCTTTCTCTGTGCCACTCTGTGTCTTCTTTGTGGCTCTCTGTGTAACAAAAAAGAACTGACACAGAGTTACACAGAGGATGCACAGAGGAACGCAGAGGGTTGTTTCTATATAATTTTACCTCTAAGTATAACTGTTTCAATCAGGTTACTACCAAATGCATAGGGTATAAACTCATAAGATGGTATCTCTTTGGTTATAAAAACATTGGCCACCTTACCCCTGGCAATTGACCCATGTGTTTCAGAAATCCCCATTGCATATGCAGTGTTTATTGTCACTGCATTAATTACCTCTTCAGGCAGCATTTTAAATTTTATACAGCCGAGAGACATTATAAGCTTCATATTGCCTGAAGGAGATGAACCAGGGTTATAATCTGAAGCAAGAGCGACCGGCAACCCTGAATCAATCATCTTTCTGACAGGTGGATCAATCAGTCCCAGAAAAAAGGAAGCCCCCGGAAGAAGGGTCGGCATTGTTTCCGATCCTATAAGTGCCTTAATTTCAGCATCTCCGGTATATTCAAGATGATCAACTGAAAGTGCATTATACTTCACCCCAGCCTGTATCCCACCAGAACAGCCAAGCTCATTTGCATGCAGCTTCGCCCGTAGACCGTACTTCAAACCGGACATGAGTATCTGCTCAGTCTCATCGATAGAGAAGAATCCCCTGTCGCAGAATACATCAATATAGTCTGCCAGCTCTTCTGCAGCAACTGCAGGAATCATCTCATTTATAACAAGATCAATGTATTCACCCCTGCTATTTTTATATTTCTCAGGCACGGCATGGGCACCCAGGAATGTTGCTTTAACTTCAAGCGGCGCAGATTCCTTTATTCTTCTGATAACTCTTAACATCTTCAGTTCATCATCAACGCTGAGCCCATAACCGCTTTTAATCTCAACTGCACCGGTACCCAGGCTGATAATTTCATTAACTCGCGCCATTGCCTGATTAAACAATTCATTTTCTGATGTTTTATGAAGCAATGCTGAAGAATTAAGTATACCTCCTCCCCGTCTGGCGATCTCCTCATATGAGAGTCCTTTAATCTTATCAACAAATTCTTTTTCGCGACTGCCCGCATAAACCAGATGAGTATGTGAATCGCAGAAAGATGGAAAAACAAATCTGTCTGAAGCATCAATGATCTCTTCAGGAGGAATTTGAAGATTCAGGTCTTTCATCTCACCGAAATCTGAAATAAGTCCATCATCTATTTTAAGAAAAGCATCTTTAATATTAGAGATTTTTGCCATATCTTTCCCGGCAACCCAAGTCTGCGGAACTTCCTCAGTCTGAACAAGACATGAAATATTTTTGATCAGAAGACTCATATAGGTATTTAGTCTTAAAATTGGTGGCTAAGGTAGCAATTATAAAAAAAAGAGTTTGCAATTTCTATTTTTCTTTATCTTTAACGATAGTAATCAAAAACTAACCTATGAAAAAGACTTTTATACTCGTAATCATTCTATTTTTGGCGTATTCTGTATCAGGACAGGAAAAACCTGTATCCGGTCAGGATAAACCCGTATCAGGACAGGAAAAAAAGGTAAAAACCGGATGGAGGTTCGGAGGCGCTCTGCCTGCAATTACCTATGACTCCGACCTTGGATTTCAATACGGAGCTCTTGCAGAATTTTTTAATTATGGTGATGGCAGCAAATATCCTGATTTTCTTGATCATACTTATACTGAAATATCGCGTTACACAAAGGGAAGCGGCATTTACAGGTTTATGTTTGAATCAAACCACCTCATTCCGGGAGTGCATATGACAAGCGATCTTAGCTATCTTCCAAACCAGGCATGTCCTTTCTATGGGTTTAACGGATATGAATCAGTTTATAATAAAGACTGGATGGTTGATAATAGCTCTTTATACAGAACAAGAATGTTTTATCGGTTTCAAAGGAACCAGTTCAGATTCAAGAATGATTTTCAGGGAAAACTTGCAGGGGATCATTTTAAATGGAGTGCCGGTTTTGCCTTTCAGGATTTTATGAACGGCTCTGTTGACATTAATAGACTAAACAAAGGGAAAAGTGATAAACTGCCATCTGTTACAGACGAACCGGGTCTATTTGAACGATATCAGGAATTGGGGCTGATTACACCTGATGAAGCTAAAGGCGGCTGGGTTAATACTGTTAAAGCCGGTCTTATGTGGGACAGCCGTGATAACAAGCCCAACCCAATGAAAGGTCTCTGGACCGAGGTTGGAATCGAAATAGCTCCTAAATCCATTGGAAACACCTGGTCATTTTCCAGGTTTTATCTTATTCATCGTCAGTATTTTACGCTTATTGAAAAGAACCTTTCTTTTGTTTACAGAATAGAATACCAGACTACTCTTTCTGGAGGTGTTCCTTTCTTTTATCAATCCCAGGTAATTACGTCCATGCTGACCGGTGCAAATAATGAAGGTCTTGGTGGTTCAAAAACTTTAAGAGGTATTCTGTTGGACAGAGTTGTTGGTGATGGATTCATTATGGGCAACTTTGAGCTTCGATGGAAACCGGTATACTTTAAATTCCTGAAACAGGATTGTTATCTGGGTCTTAACGGGTTTTACGATGTAGGAAGGGTGACAAAAAAAATACAACAACCGACCAGTCTTTCATCAAGATTTGCTACAACATTTCCCGGAGAGAATTACTCCGATTATTTTAAACCTGGTACAGAGAATTTCCATCAGAGCGCAGGTATAAGTGTTATGGTGGTTTATAGTCAGAATTTTGTGATTGCGATTGATCTCGGAAAAGCTTTTAATGAACAGGACGGCAACATAGGATTCTCAATAGGATTGAATTATCTATTTTAAAATATTTTAATTATTTCAAGAAAACCCTTTCCCCTTGAAGCGGGATCTCCCCAGGAAGAGGAGATAATTCTATCATGTATTTAACGAACTCATTATTATANNACGTCTTTGTTTTTTAATGCTCCGGCAACCATGGGAACAAAAGGGGTAGAGAAAATAAAAGCAGCTGATGTTATAACGAAATTATCAGCATCAATTCTGAAAATAATTGAAAGGACCAGATGCAAAATAAGTGAGCCAAAATAACACCATGTTATAAAAAGAATAAGATTGAGCATCCCTAAACCGAACATTGTTTTGAGGTCAGCCATTGATGCAATTGCAAGCGAGAAAACCACAATCAGGTACATACCAAGCTGAAATGTCTTTTCAATTCTATTCACCGTTTTGATTAGAGATGCTAGAATAGCAAATGTCGTGATAGATAATATAACCACTACCATTTGGGGAATTCCGGGAAGCAGCAGACTTATTCCGAAAGACAAAGCAAATATTACTAAAGACAAACCTAAAGCACTTAACAAAGGTAAAATCCTGTCTTTTTTGAACATACCTGAATAATCTTCATAATCAGTCTCGATCTCAGCATAATTAGTATCTGAAACAGCATTTATATGATCTGGTATCTCCTGAAATGGAGGAAGAATCAATCTAAAAAGTTTTGGAGCAATTGTTATAAAAAAAAGTATTAGAACTGCTCCCACAATCATATCATAGGTACTTACAATTACAAAAAGGTTCGGATCGACATTAAGTGCCAGCTTCAAAGCAACAAAATTTGGTGTTCCCCCGGCATATATACCTACAAACATACCTGCCAGTTTCCAGCTTTCAGGAATTGAATTTTTAAAAATAAAGAAGCCTAATGGAACCATTATCAAGCCTGACAGCAAAGCCAAACAAACGGAAATTAATCCTATCTTGGCATATCGTAGCCATTTCTTAATATTAAGTGAAAAAAGCAAAAGTGGGAAAGCCAGTGGGATAACGATTGAAGGAATCATATCCTGGGTTTTAGCTATTTGATTAACATAATAATCCATTTCAATTGCTTTTCCCTGTCTGACTAAAGTCTCAAGTTCAGGTCCTGGAATTGAAGCTCTGCCCTGAAGAGCAAGATGATAGCCGGAACTGCCCCTTGGTAGAATACCAATTGATCCAATTAGAAGACCGAATGCGTAAGCAAGAACAATTGATCCCAACCTTTTAAGAAAAGACCACTTCTTACACAAATAAATGATTATCAGTGGAAATGTAAAATAGAACAAAATAAGAATTGCTATTCTAAACATAGTTTTAGTCTTATTATGATATTCAAATATAAAAAAAGCGACTTAACACATTGCTAAGTCGCCTGAAAAATAAGTGTTTATACTTATTTTGAAAGTCTTAATCACACTCTTCGAAACTCTTTCTGTACTGTTCGATGGCCTTCAGGCTCATACCCATGCTGGAAAAACCACCATCGTGAAAAAGATTCTGCATTGTTACTTTTCGTGTAAGATCAGAAAAAAGACTTACACAATAATCAGCACATTCCTCAGCGGAGGCATTACCCAGCGGTGACATTCTTTCCGAGAAATCTATCAAAGAGTCAAAACCGTGGATACCACTTCCTGCCGTAGTTGCTGTAGGTGATTGAGATACAGTGTTTATCCTGACTTTTCTGTCGCGGCCATAAATATAACCGAAGCTACGGGCAATTGACTCAAGAAGCGCCTTTGCATCTCCCATATCGTTATAACCGGATAAAGTTCGTTGTGCGGCAACATAAGACAGTGCAACAACAGATCCCCACTCTTTTAACGCATCGAGTTTATAAGCGGTTTGAAGAACCCTGTGAAAACTAAGAGCCGAAATATCAAAGGTCTTCAGCATGTTTTCATAACTGGTCTGTTCGTATGGAATGTCCTTTCTTACATTTGGCGACATACCAATTGAATGCAGAATGAAATCGAACTTTCCTCCGAGTATCTTAATGCTCTCAGCCAGAAGGTTTTCAATGTCATCCATTTTAGTGGCATCAGCAGCAATAACTTTGCTATTTGTTATCCTCGCCAGTTCATTAATTGTCCCCATCCTCAAGGCCACGGGCGAATTTGTAAGAACAAGTTCAGCTCCCTGCTCCCATGCTTTAATTGCAACCTGCCATGCAATAGATTTGTCATTCAGGGCACCGAAGATAACTCCCTTTTTTCCTTTTAAAAGAGTTCCTTTCATTATAAAATAGTTAGATAAATCTATTAAACCTTAAATTCAACTTCCAGAAGACCACTAGTTAACAGCAGCTTTCAACAGTTCTGTGGCGTTCTTAATTGCTGTCTCAGTTACTTCACTGCCACTCAGTAACTTGGCTAATTCGAGTATCCTTTCGTCGTATGATAACAATTTTATCCTCGTAATTGTTGAATCACCGATATCGTCTTTGTAAACATGATAATGCTTTGTTCCCCTTGAGGCTACCTGCGGAAGATGAGTAATATTGATTACCTGCATGTATCTGCCCATGTCGGAAAGGATCTGTCCTACTTTATCCGCGACCTCCCCTGACACACCAGAATCAATTTCATCAAATATAATTGTTGGAAGGTTAATGTTCTTAGTCAAAAGTGATTTTAGACTCAGCATTACCCTCGATAGTTCTCCGCCTGAAGCAACTTTTGCGATGTTTTCAGGATTTACCTGTTTGTTAGCTGAAAAGAGGAAGTCGGCATTATCGATTCCGGAAAAATTATAATCATGGGCACGGTTAATTTCAATCCTGAACTTGCCGTTAGGCATACCAAGTTGTCTGAGTAACTCACAGATCTTAATTTCAACATCAGGTATTACATTTCTTCTGTTGGCCGAAATTTCATCCGCAAGTAACTTTAAAGCATTCAGCTCTTTTTCCAGATGAAGCTCAAGTTCTTCCAGACGTTCATCGCTTGTGACAATAGTTTTTATGAGGTTATTCAACTCTTCATGTCTGATAATAAGTTCATTAAGATCTTTTACCCGGTGTTTTTGAATCAAAGAATATATGAGATCCAACCTATTATTGACATTTATCAACCTGGCAGGATCAGCCTCAATACCTCCTGAAAGTTTTTCGAGTTCACCCGCCAGGTCATCAAGCTCGATAAATGATGAGTCGGTCCTTTGATAAAAACTATCAGCTTCCGGAAGAAATGTTTTAATCTTCCCGAGTGTCGTTTTTACCTCTTTTATAAGGTTCAGAACAGATTTTTCATCAGAAGAAAGAAGCGATGAAGCCATTTCAAGAGCTAATCTTATTTCACTTGCGTGTTCAAGAATTTCCTGTTCTTTTTCAAGCTCGGCCTGCTCACCGTTAACAAGCCTGGCTTCGTCCAGCTGAACTAATTGAAACCTGTAATATTCAAGATCAGCTTTATTCTGATCAGCTTTCTCTTTTATTTCATTAAATTCCTTTTTTAGCTTCCTGAAGTTAGTATAAACAGTTTTATAATCATTTCTGAGAGAGCTGTTCCCTGCAAAAGAATCAATAACATTTAGCTGGAAAGAGTTATCATTCAGCATCAGGGTCTGGTACTGGGAATGAATATCAATAAGTCTGTCGCCAAGTTCTTTCAGAAGATTTATTGTAACCGGTGTATCGTTGATAAAAGCTCTTGATTTTCCGGCGGGATTTATCTCCCTGCGCAAAATAGTCAGCGGGTCAAAATCGAGCTCATTAGCAGAGAAGAAATCATTAAGATCATAATCATCTATTCTGAAGGTACCTTCAACGACACATTTTGTTGTTTTATCCATCAGGACATTCGTATCTGCTCTCGCTCCAAGAATCAGTGAAAGAGCTCCAAGAAGGATGGATTTGCCTGCTCCTGTCTCACCTGTTATTATTGTAAGACCATTTTCAAACCCTATATCGAGTTCCTTTATTAGAGCATAGTTATGAACTGAAAGTTTTAGAAGCATATCCTCTTATATAGGCTGGTGTCAGGTTAAACTTAATATGTCGCAATTATATAATTTCGGATTTCGGATTGTCGATTTCGGATTTCAAATCCGAAATCCGCGTTCCGCATTCCGCAATTAAGTATTTTATTCACTTTCAATAATTCTTAAATATAATTTGTCAAAATACGATTAACATAACACTAGTTAGTGGCGTTGATTTTTTCGTATTTGGACTTATTTGCCGGATCAATCTCTGTAAGTACCTGTATTACACGGCTTTTTTCTTCAGGAAATGCATCTGTAAATATGTTTACGAGCTCATCGGACTTTGCATCAATAACTAACTGCATATAATAGAGAAAAGGATCAGGCTTTTTCCTGAATATATCCTGGATAAGCTTTAGACTTTCCACAATGTTGGTTCTTGCTTCACCAATCTTTGATTCCATAAGGTCGAGACCATTTATATCATATTCATAGACAAAATTTCTGACTCCTTCATACTCTTTGTCAAGAATATTCTTAACGAGCCAGTAACGGTTTCGGTTTCTTGAGCCGTCATAAGGTTTCCAACCGGGTTCAGGCGCATTCTGAGCATTGGTAACTATCTTTTCGGCCAGCTGAAAAAACTGCGTTCCTCCTTCAGGAGAAAATGAATCATTGTCAAAACCAATTATAATGTAAGCATAATATGCCAGCACGGAAACAAGATTTGAAGTGTAGACACCAGGATTGAACTCAAGAGGCTGAAACTCAACATATCTGAATTGGAAACTATTATCGATAAAATTCAGCATTGTCGAATTATAGGTAGTGTTAAAAACGGGTCTGCTCATTTGCACCTGGATAGTTCCGGTAAATTGGTCAGCAGATAACTGGTCAGTGAGATTTATAAGGATGCTGCAATCTACTCTCTCCGAATAACTGTAAATACTGTTAGTCCAGATAGTGTTGTTCATGAACTCGTAAACATCCTTCTGCATACTTTGAAAAACCTGTCTGTTCGATCCCTGAATTTTTTGTGCTGAGATCTGAACATTACAATTAAGCTCCTGTGAATGTGCCATTTCAGAAATGAGCATCAACTGGAGAAGTAACAGATATTTCAGATTCCGTGACAATTTCATTGTTAGATATATTCTATCATTGAGACAATCTTATTAAGAATATCTTTTGCAGCCTCTTTCTTTGATTTCAATTCAAATTTATCAATATTATTGCGTTTATCAATGATTGTGATCCGGTTTGTATCAAATCCGAATCCGGCACCTTCTTCTTTCAGGGAATTTAATACAATTATATCGAGGTTTTTTCTTTTAAGTTTTGAAATTGCATTTTCAAGTTCATTGTCAGTCTCCAGGGCAAAACCGACAAGCAGTTGCTTCTTTTTCTTATTTCTGCCAAGTTCTGAAGCTATATCAATAGTGGGTTTCAGTTTAATAATAAGCTCATTATCAGTTCTTTTAATTTTAGTTCCGGTTACTGACTCCGGTGTGAAATCGGCAACAGCGGCTGCAAGTATTGCTATATCACAGTTTCCAAATCGCGCTATGCATTCATCAGTCATTAACTGCGCTGAAGTTACATTAATAACTTTAACCGACTTGTTTTGAGGCAGAATATCAACAGGTCCGAGAACGAGCTCGACATCTGCCCCGTATTCAGCAGCTGCATCAGCTAATGCTATTCCCATTTTTCCCGATGAATAATTGCTGATAAAACGAACAGGATCGATCTGTTCACGAGTAGGGCCTGCATTGATCAGCAGTTTTAATCCCTTCAGAGGCTTATCTTTTTTTTTTTGAAAGAATGTTTCTAATCTCTTTCACTATATCTTCCGGTTCTGCCATTCTTCCCTTCCCTGAAAGGCCACTGGCAAGTTCGCCGTTTGTGGGTTCAAGAATGATATTTCCACGGGAGCTAAGAGTAATAATATTCTGAGAAGTTGCCGGATGCTTTAACATATCCATATCCATTGACGGTGCAACAACAACCGTGCATCGTGCTGATAAAAAGGATGTCAGAAGTAAATTATCGGCAACACCATTTGCCATTTTGGCTATTGTATTTGCAGTAGCCGGAGCGATCAGGAACAGGTCTGCCCATAAGCCGAGTTCAACATGACTATTCCAGCTTCCGTCCTCGGGATCGGAAAACTCATTAAGAACAGGGTTTTTTGACAGGGTGGCAAGAGTAAGAGGGGTAATGAATTTTTTTGCATGCTCAGTCATAATAACCTTCACTGAGGCACCTTCCTTAACCAGTAACCGGATGATTGTCGCAGTTTTATAAGCAGCAATTCCTCCGGTAACTCCGATAAGTATATTTTTACCCTTAAACATTTAAAATCAGATATTCTTCTGTTTGGCAGCTTTATCCGGATTTCTGAAAAAAATCTTCGACTCTTCAAACTCCTGAAGAGCAATAAGAGTCGGTTTAGGAAGCCTTTCGTAAAACTTCGATATTTCAATCTGCTCGCGGTTTTCAAATACTTCTTCAAGATTGTCGGTATAAGAGGCGAATTCCTCAAGCTTCTTATTCAGCTCCTGCTTCATTTCGACAGCAATCTGGTTTGATCTCCTTGAAACAATAATAACTGTTTCATAGATGTTATTTGTACCCTTGTTAAGTGAATCAAGATTTCTTGTAACAGTCGTTACAGGCGCATTTGATTTTCTGTAATCCATTTTATTATTGATTATTTGCTTTTACTTCTGTATTTATTTTTAATATTTTGGCTGTTGCCTGGTATATCCTTGCAACCTCCCTGGANNAGAAACATCAGCTCCTCCCTGTTACTCGTTTCCGGAAATTCTTTCAGGCTATTATTAAGTGCAACAACTGCTGCCTTATATTGTTTCATATCATAATAGAGCTTTGCGCTCAGGTAGGACTTCTCAACTATCCTGTCCTCCATTTCTTTAACATGATTTTTTGCCTCATCTGCCCTTGCGCTTGCAGGGAATTTTGAAAGAAACAGATTAAAACCGTTAATTGCATTCCTTGTGTTTTCCTGATCCAGCTCAGCTCTGGGTGATTGGTAATAGTCACACATTGCAGTCATAAAATTTGCCTCTTCGGCATTTTTGGAATATGGATAAAGATCGCTGAAATTTTTAAATTCACTTCCTGCCATAATATAGTCCTTCATACCAAGATAACTTTCAGCATTCATCCAGCTTAACCCTTCCGCTTCTTCTGTCGCGCGGTACCGTGGGAGAACCTGTGCAAGCAATTCTGTCACTTTAACATACTCGCCTTTATCATAGTATTCCTTAACTTTGTTTTTCTTCAGTTCATAATCTGTGCTCTTAAGGAGTTTTTGATATTCACCACAGGAACTAACTAACAGTGAAACTATCAGGACAATAAATACTCTCAGGTTCATATTTTTAAATGTTGCGCAAAAGTACTCAATATTTTTTATTTCAGATATAAAAACGTATTAATTATGCTTTTATTTTGACAAGACCCGGTGAAAGCCAAATTAGGTATAAATAGGTATTATGATATACCTGTTAATAATTAATTTTGCATTGCAATTTACGAAAGGAACTGATAATGGATATTTTCGAAAAGATCAAATCAAATAAGGGCGCNNAAAGAGGTATTGACCTGGAGTCTTAACAATTATCTCGGTCTCGCAAATCTTCCTGAAGTAAAAAAGGCAGATGCCGAGGCAACTAAAGAATACGGACTTGCATATCCCATGGGAGCAAGAATGATGTCAGGGCAGACCACAATGCATGAGAAGTTTGAAAAGATGGCTGCTGAATTCACACATAAAGAGGCTGCTTACCTTCTAAATTATGGCTACCAGGGAATGGTATCAATAATAGATGCACTGGTTGACAGACATGATGTAATCGTTTATGACTCAGAATCTCATGCCTGTATAATGGATGGACTCAGACTTCATATGGGTAAAAGATTTGTCTATCATCATAATGATATTGAGGATTTCGAAAAACAGCTCCAGAGAGCGACCAGGCTGGTTGAGCAGTCAGGCGGGGGTATTCTTGTCATTACAGAGGGAGTTTTCGGTATGGCAGGTGACCTTGGAAAACTCGATAAAATAACAGCGCTCAAAAAGAAATATAATTTCCGTTTTCTGGTTGACGATGCTCATGGTTTCGGAACTATGGGTAAGAATGGCTCTGGTACAGGAGAACATTTTGGGGTACAGGATCAGATAGATGTCTACTTTGCAACATTTGCAAAATCCATGGCTGGTATTGGTGCATTTGTAGCAAGTACAAAAGAGGTAGTTCACTTTCTTCGTTTTAATCTTCGTTCACAGATCTATGCCAAGTCTCTTCCAATGGCAATGACCTTAGGTGCAATCAAAAGGCTTGAGATTATACAGACTCACCCTGAATACAAGGAGAGATTATGGATTATTGTAAGAGCTCTTCAGAAAGGGTTGAGAGATGCAGGTCTTGATCTCGGTAATACGGAATCGCCTGTCACTCCTGTATTTATGAAGTGTCCACTTACAAAGGTAACACAGATGCTATATGACCTGAGGGAAAACTTTGGAATTTTCTGCTCTGCTGTAATTTACCCTGTCGTTCCCAAAGATGTGGTAATGCTCAGGCTTATTCCAACGGCTCAGCATTCTCTGGAAGATGTTGAATATACAATCAAAGCATTCAAAGCAATTAAAAATAAGATTGACAACGATGTGTATCCCAATGAAATGAAGGATTTTAAATTGTAGATATTCTAAATGGAATTCTGTTAAGCTGTATCGACCGATACAGCTTTTTTTATGTTTTCTGATAATTACCAGCATATATATTAAGACTTATTCGAACAAATTCCTTATCCGGCTGGTTATACTGTTCCTGACTGTAACCAGTTCTGAAATTATTAACAGGAATTTTTTTTATATAGTTTGAAAAGTCCGGATTATGACCGAAAAGTTTAATGATAAACAACCTGACATTCTGAAAGGTTATAACATGCTGCTTTATTTTGCTGGCACGATGATCACGTTTGACCCTTCGAAGGAATGTATTCATGACTTCTGGTCAGAGGGTATTCTCAAAGGTCTGCCGGTATCAAGCCATAATCCAAGGTTCATTAAGGCAGCAGCTCAACTTCATCAATCGGTTGATGATCAAAGCAGTAACATAGTAATGATGAAAGAAGATTATCTGTCTCTATTTTCGGGTAGAAACAATCCGCTGGCGCCTCCACTTGAATCAGTTTACAGGAACAATAACCAATCAGGGTTCAATAAACTAACATCCGAAGTAAGGGAGTTTTATAATTCTTATGGATGGGAATCCAAATTCAAAGGAAGTATACCTGATGATCATCTGGGAGTTGAACTGCTATTTCTTACGCTGATGATTGAAAAATATCTCGAGTTCGATGATGAAATCTGTAATTCCGAGATGAGAAATGAGATCCGAAGGTTCATTGATCAGCATTTAATATCGTGGATACCCGCCTGGAATGAAAACATTCAGGAACGCGCTATTACCATCAGTTACAAAGGTATAAGTTCTTTGATTCTCGCGTGTGTGGAAGATATCTATAATATTATGAGTCAGACTGATAAAAACTTCAATTAGATATCATCCTATAAGTGGTAATTCTTGATTGTAAATCAGAGATTAGAGATCAGAGATCAGAGATCAGAAATCAGAAATCAGAAATTAGAAATTAGGATTCAGGAAATTTATTATGGCCCCTATGTAGTATTCACTCCATCCTTCAGCAATATCAGTAAAATCTTCATCCGGAATGTTTGAATGTTCAACAGTTACAACAGAATCCTCCTTATCGGGATGAATAGTTATTATAACAGTTGATTTTTCAGGCTGATCACCGAAATACCACTCTTGTACAACTTTTTTGTCCTTAATGAATTCGATATTTTTTCCGGTAATATCGCCATCCCATAAAGAAAACTCACTGCCCGGAACCTCAGACATTATTGCAGGATATCCAGTCCAGAGCTCAATTGTATATGGGTTTGTAATTGCTGAATAAATATCTGAAGGTTCAGCATTTATCTTGAAGGATTTTTTAAAAGTCTTCATTGGAAAATAAATAATTGAGATAATTCTATTTTAATTCTGATAAATAACGTTCTGCATCAATTGCTGCCATACAACCTGAACCCGCTGCCGTTACAGCCTGCCGGTAATGTGGGTCCTGAACATCACCTGCAGCAAACACACCTTCAACATTAGTCCTTGTGGTACCAGGAATAGTTTTTATATAGCCAACCTGATCTGTCTCTAAGTATTTCTTAAAAACATCAGAATTGGGTGTATGTCCGATTGCCAGGAAAAATCCATCTATCATTATTTTAACAATTTCTTCCTGAGGTGTTCCTTTTTTCTTTACCAGCATTACACCCTCGACCCCATTTTCTCCGAACAGGTCGACAGGTTGGTGTTCCCAGAGAATCTCAATATTGTGTGTATTCATAACTCTTTGCTGCATAGCTTTGGAAGCCCTCAGTACATCTCTCCGGACGATAAGGTAAACTTTTCTGCAAAGACCGGCAAGATAAGTTGCTTCTTCTGCTGCCGTATCTCCTCCTCCGACAACAGCTACATCTTTACCACGATAAAAGAAACCATCGCAGGTAGCACAGGCTGAAACGCCCATTCCCGTATATTTTGTTTCGGCTTCTATCCCAAGGTACTTGGCAGTAGCACCTGTAGCAATTATCACAGCCTCAGCAATTATTATCCTTTTTTCATCTATTGTAACTTTAAGAGGTTTCCCGGAAAAATCGACCGATGTTGCAATACCAAACCGAATATCTGCACCGAAACGTTCAGCCTGTTTTTTGAAATCTTCCATCATTGCCGGACCTGTAATTCCATCCGGATAGCCAGGGTAATTATCTACTTCAGTTGTTGTTGTCAATTGTCCTCCCATCTGCAGACCGGTATAGAGTACCGGATGAAGATTTGCCCTTGAAGCATAAATTGCGGCTGTATATCCCGCTGGTCCTGAGCCGATAATCAGACATTTCACCTTTTCAATATTCTCAATATCAGTAGTTTGAGATTCCATATTAAGGTCAATAGGTTTAAAAATTTCCATACCTTCTTTTTTGAGATAATTTACAAAGATAATGTTCTTTATAAAAATGAAGTTGATATTGATCACAGAAGGTAACAAGAGACATTTAAATCTACTTTGACAGATTTGAAAAATCAACCTGTTTTTACCCTTAATCCCTAANNGGAACAGGTTGATTTTTCAGCTTTCCCACATTAAGGCCGGGGTAAACAAGATGAAAATTCAATGAACAAGATAATCTGTTAGAACAGTATTAAATCGGTCATCAAAAATTAAGAGAAATTGAACTATGAAAGATTTAATAAATATTGAGTATCAGGAAAGATGCANNTTCTTCGTTTACCCCGACCCCAAGGGGAGCGAAGAACCGAACCCCGCTTGCGGGGGAGCTCGGCGCAGCCAAAATCAATTTACGCCCCTTGGGGCTGGGGTAAATAAATTGATTTTCAAGCGATATTGAGTTTATTGTTCATGGTTGCCAAAACTCATATAATAAATTTAACTTTGTGATGAATTGATTGATTACTATTTTGATAAAAAGATGTAGCGAAAATTGCAATAAAAATGCAATTTTCCGTTTTAATATTTATATGATTACTAAGGATTCAAATCATACGTGAGAAGGTTTCAGCAATCAAGATTTAGAAAAATATAAATTATTGAAAATGAGAAAAAATATTTCAGCATTTGTTCTAATGTTCTTATTAATCTCATGTGCGAAAACGGTGTATTATTCATCTGACTGGCAGACCAAAAAAATAACTATAGATGGCAAAATGTCTGAATGGTCCAATCCGCTCAGGTTCTACGACCAGGAGAGTGGTATTAATTATTCTATTTCAAATGATCATCGGAACCTTTATTTGTGTTGTACTGTTTCGAATGAACAGATGCAGCTTAAAATTCTCAGGTCAGGTATAGAGTTTTCAATAGATACTCTCGGTGAAAAAAAATTTCCGGTGATTCTTAAATATCCTTTTAGCACTAGTCCAAATCAGGAGCTGAACAGAAACCCCAATACAAAACCAAACACCAGTGTTCAGCCAAATACTAATGCTCAATCAGAAAATAATCTTGAATCTGATTTCAATATTCCGCCCAATCCGAATGTTCAGCTTAATTCAAATTCTCAACCGGGACAAGGTTCCAGAGAAAGAGTAGACCGCTCTTCCACGAAGTTAAGACTCCTTTCTGAAAAAACAGAGATACAGCTAACCGGGTTTAAACCATATCTGGGGAAAGTCATTTCTACGTCGGACCAGCATAAAAATGGGATCTCAGTGGCAGTAGATTTTGACAAGATGGGCACAATGTGCTACGAAGCAGTAATACCATTTTCAACATTTTATAAAAGTGAGCTGACACCATCTGATTCCAATAAAGTGTTCAACTACAGGATTAAAATAAATTCTGCGCCAAATACCAACAGCGGTCAGAACAGAGGAAATGGATCGAGGGGTGGCGGAATGCGTGGTGGAATGGGTGGAGGAATGGGAGGTGGTATGGGTGGTGGAATGCGCGGTGGTATGGGTGGTGGAGGAATGCGCGGGATGGGTGGCGGTNNGGTCGTCAAAGATCCGGATCAAATACAGGTACCACCAAGATTGAAACTAAGTTAAAACTCGCCTACAGGTAGATACAAAATCCGGGCGCTAAGACGATATCTATAAAAAGAAGCCCTCCTTCATCTGCCAACTGACAGACTCCGGAGGGCTTGTCGGGGTGATCCGACTTGAACGGACGACCACTTGCACCCCATGCAAGTACGCTAGCCAACTGCGCCACACCCCGAAATTATTAAAAACCAGTGTGCAAGTACCCCGCCATCGGCGGGGCCACACCCCGTATTAACCACCGAAGCTTTGGCGAAGGCGGTTTTTAATTCCTGCAAAAATAATCAATATTTTAATT
>PMEC01000244.1 GCA_003155705.1 Bacteroidales bacterium | reverse complement strand
GAACATGTATTGATGAATGTCCTGTTGAAGCAATATCAGAGGGCGATATCTATAAAATTAACCCGGATGTATGTACTGACTGTGGTGCCTGTGCAGACGTTTGTCCTGTTGAGGCAATTCATCCTGCATAGTATTACAATTATAAAGAATTGAAGGGGCTGTCTCAAAAGCCCCTTTTTTATTTTCTGTTGTTTTGCTCTGATNNAGTAAGGTGGATGGTAGAGCGGGCACCGCCCGCTCTACCATCCACTGTTCCCCCCCAATACCCTGTCATTCCGAGCGTTAGCGAGGAATCTCTCTCTTTGATAGTTGAATAACTGTAATTGGAACCAAGAAACTCCATTCACCTGAAAATCTTTGGTTTGATTCTTTTATCTTAATTCTGGGTGTCTTTCGCTCAAAACAGAAGAAGTCTCAGGAATATTAAATTCAAACCAATATTACTTTGAATACAAAGGGAAATAGTATAATTTAGGCTCTCTTCTAAATTAAACTGCCATGTACGGAATTAATATTGACCGCCGTGCTTTTATTAAAAACACAACTTTGGCTGCTACATCAGTGGCTTTTACCAAAGATTTAGCTTCAGAATTCTTTAAATCTTCGACTGCCACAAATAAATTGCCACGTTGGAAAGGATTTAATCTGCTTGATTATTTCTCCCCAACACCTGGCAGAAATTCTGATATCAATAAGACAACAGAGGATGATCTCAAATGGATGGAAGAGTGGGGATTCAATTTTGTTCGATTGCCAATGGCTTACCCCCGTTATCTCAATCCTGAGAGGGGGGAAAAAATCACTAAAGATGATTTTTATAAGTTCGATACAAAAGTACTGGATGAAATTGATCAATTGATATATACGGCCAATAAACATAGTATGCATTTAAGTCTTAATCTCCACAGGGCACCAGGTTATTGCATAAATGCAGGTTTCTTTGAACCATTCAACCTGTGGAAAGACAAAGAGGCACAGGATGCCTTTTATTTTCACTGGGGAATGTGGGCAGAAAGATATAAAAAGATCTCATCAGATAAGATCAGTTTTGATCTCCTTAATGAGCCTGCTTTCCGAGAGGATCTTAATGATCAGTTCTCAAGGAGCAGTACAGTTCCGGGAGAACTTTACAGAATGATTGCAGAAGGAGCAGTAAAAGCAATAAGGGCAGCCAATCCAAACCATTTAATAATTGCCGATGGAAATAATGTCGGAAATAATATCGTTCCGGAACTTTTCGACCTGAACATTGCACAAAGTTGCAGAGGATATTTCCCACATTATATCTCTCATTTTCAGGCTCCCTGGGTTTTTAAAGATCCATCCAAAGCCCCGATTCCTGTCTGGCCAGGGACTATCGAGGGCAAATTCTATGGAAGAGAACAGTTAGAAGAGTACTACAAACAATGGATCGGTCTGTTAGATAAGGGAGTGGGTGTGCATTGCGGAGAATGCGGTTGCTGGAAAAAAACACCTCACAATGTATTTCTTGCCTGGGTTGGAGATGTTCTCGACATTCTGACAAAGAGTGGTATCGGTTACGCACTCTGGAACTTCAGAGGCGATTTTGGCATAATGGATTCAGGAAGGGCTGACGTAAATTACACAGAATGGTATGGCCATAAACTGGACACAAAATTACTGGAATTGCTTAAAATGCATTAAAGTAGATTCAACCGCCAGAAGCCCGAAGTCAGAAGCCTGAAATATAATCGTCTGTTTCGAAAATTACTATTTAGGACTATATCTTGCCTTTTCAAGAATACCCTGAATATCAGTATTCTTCATAATATCTTCAAGAGAAGTATTCTTGTTATTAATCATATATGATTCGATAATTCTAAAACCGAGCCAGACAGCTGCCCTTCCCGGTGATTCTTTTGAGAAATATAAAGTAAAGGGTGCCTCACCTGTCAGCTTCCTCTTGGTAAGCTGCTCCGAGCTGAACAATAAGTTGTGCTCAACAAGATATTGCCACATCATGGCTTCGTTGTTTCTGCAGAATTTCATCTGTCCGGCTGTAAATCCAAAGATCAGATTATCGCTATGCTCAGGTAACATCGATTTTACGAAATAAAGTAACTTGGCTTCATGTAAAATTTCAGTTAATGCATTGTCTTTCTGATAACCCATATCCTTATAATTCCATTCTGAGGAAGCCCACGCATACATGCAATCCGGCACAATATTATATGGATTCATCTTTGCAGCCTGGTACTTATAGATCTCCAATCCCGGGTAATACTTACAATCCGATCCAAGGTACTTGTCAAGACCTATTCCGAGAACCGAATCTCCGGTAATCATGCTGTTATTAAATCTGGTTATGCAGGTAAAAACACCCGGGATTTTTTTACTCGGGAAATAATACCTGTAATGATTAAATGCCTGAGTAAGCTCCTTTTCAATGTTTTTAATTTCCGGAAAAACCATTATAGTACCAGTATAAACCTCATTATTAAGTTTATCGGTACAGAATTTTACCAGGCCGTCACCCCAGGTGGAGTCGCTGACCTCTCCTATATTAATTACATAACCGAAGAATCTGAGGAATCCATCATACTTCACCTGAAGATCGGGGATCTTATTTTTAATTTCTGAAGGGTTAAGTGTAAAGAGATCCTTCTCTAACCGCTTAATATTTATATTGACTTTTATTTTTGAAGTATCAACAATAAAATGATTTTTTCTGCAGGAAACCATTGATATGAAAATGGTTAATAAGAGTAATGGAGCAAATAACCTGATACTCATTGTTTCGTATTTTGAAAGTACTAAAATAGATACTTTCAGCTAATTAGCCAACATTTAAAAACGATGCAGCAACTTCTGTTAATAATTGTTATTTTTACGCAAGAGAACCGTATATTTTATCGGATAATAGAAATCATTTATAAAAAAAGATATGAGAAAGTTATCTTTCGAGATAGTCAAAAGGGTTTCAATTCTATCAGCATTAATTTTATTGTTGTCCTCAGGCAGGCTTGCTGCACAAAACTTCAGTTTCGGGGTATTTGCGGATCCTGGTATAAGCTGGTTTTCTTCAAATACCAACCTGACCCAAAGCAGCGGAGCAGTTGCAGGGTTCAATTTTGGCTTCACATTTAACAAATATTTCAGTACCAACTATGCTTTCTCAACCGGTTTAACAATTTCGAGTGGCGGTGGAAAACTGAGCAATCCCGATACTATCTATATGGATGTGAAAAATTATCCACTTCCAGTTAAGGTACCACCAGGGCAGCTGGTGACATATAGGGTTCGGTATCTTTGTGTGCCCATTGGACTTAAGTTCAAATCGAAACAGATTGGATACATTACATTTTTCACGGATATTGGCATTGATCCAAAGGTTATTATTGGAGGACAGGCAGATATTCCATCTCTCAAGATCAAGGGAGAAGGAGCAATTGACGAATTAAATACTTTTAATCTGTCCTACCATATACTTACCGGGATAGAATATTCTCTCGGAGGTTCAACAGCAGTGGTCTTCGGTCTGGGTTATGACAACAATTTCCTTGATGTGACAAAAGATATAAATAACCAGCCCAGCGATATGGTAACACAAAACATCATAAAGTTCAGGATTGGATTAAACTTCTAATCAGTGGATTATGAGAATCAGTATTGCTCAGTTAAATTATCATATCGGCAATTTCACAAAGAACAAAGAGCTCATCTGCAATGCAATAGGAAAGGCAAGAGCAGAGGGCTCGGATTTGGTCATCTTTTCTGAATTATCGGTCCCGGGCTACCCTCCACTGGATCTGCTCGATCATTATGATTTTGTTGAAAAGTGTAATGCAACAGTTCTTGAAATCGCTAAAGAGTGTGTCGGTATAGCAGCAATCGTTGGGGCTCCTACAATTAACAGAAATCAAAAAGGGAAGAAGCTTTACAATTCAGCATTGTTGCTCTCTGAGGGTAAAATAACTTTCACTGCCAATAAAGCACTTCTGCCCACTTATGATATTTTCGATGAATATCGCTATTTTGAACCTGAAACAACTTTTTCACTCCTAACTTTTAAAGGATTAAAAATCGCACTTACAATTTGTGAGGACCTTTGGGATGAACAACTCTTCGATAATGAGTTCGAAAAATCAAGACTCTATAGCATTTCCCCTATGGATGAGCTTGCCAGGAAAAAGCCCGACATTATTATAAATATTTCAGCATCACCATTTTCTTATACGCGCATTGAGTCCAGGAAAGATATTTTCAGGAATAAGGCGATAAAATATAAGATTCCGGTAATATCAGTTAATCAGATCGGAGCAAACACTGAACTCATTTTTGACGGAGCGTCAATGGTCATTAACAGAAATGGGGAAATATATCATCAACTGCCTTTTTTTGAAGAAACGATATATACTTTTTCCCCGGATGAAATTATAAATNNGGAGGAATTGATTCTGCTGTATGTCTCTGTCTTGCCGCTGAAGCTATTGGAAATGAAAATGTTATGGCGTTACTGCTGCCTTCCCGCTATTCGTCTGAACATTCAGTTTCTGATGCTCTCAAGCTGGCAGACAATCTTGGGGTAAAATATGAAATTATCAATATTGAAAAACCCTTCACCGCTTTCGAAGAGGTACTTTCACCCATCTTTGCCGGAATGGCAAGAGATGTCACCGAAGAGAATATTCAGGCCAGGGTCAGGGCTGTACTACTGATGGCTGTGGCAAATAAATCGGGGTACATCCTGCTTAATACCTCAAATAAAAGTGAAGCTGCTGTCGGCTATGGTACTCTTTATGGAGATATGGCAGGAGGGCTTTCCATTATCGGTGATGTATACAAAACAGATGTTTATAAGCTTGCCGGGTATATAAACAGAAACAAAGAGATAATCCCCAGTAATATCATAAATAAAGCTCCGTCAGCAGAGCTCAGACCTGGTCAGTTCGATACTGATTCTCTTCCTGAATATAAAATACTTGACTCAATTCTTTACCAGTATATAGAACTCCAGAAACCTGTTTCTTATATAATTTCTTCCGGGTATGATGAAGTATTGGTTGAAAAGGTCCTGAAAATGATCAACTCTAATGAATATAAACGTTACCAGGCCCCTCCAGTTCTTCGCATTTCATCCAAAGCTTTTGGCGCCGGACGAAGAATGCCTCTTGTTGCGAAGTATTAAAATTCTGTCATCTTGATCTTTACAAGTGCCTGAAATTGAATATGTTAAAAAATGTTAATTCAGTTATAATTATGAATTTTTATTAACTTTGATATGTTTTTTAACATGAATGTATTATGCTTTATAAGAATCCGCACATAGAACAATGTCTTGAAGGCAATCATTCCTTACTGAAAGGACTTAATCAAAAAGAAAAAGAGACGCTTATACAACATCATACTTATGCACAATACAAGAAAGGTGAATTTCTATTAAAAGATGGCGAAATGCCGCATGGATTAATATGCCTCTCCTCAGGAAAAGTGAAGGTTTTTAAAGAAGGAGTCGGTGGCAGAGAACAGATTCTCAGGATGGTGCGGCCTCAGGGATTCATCGGTTATCGTGCAATATTTGCCGACAGCCCTTATTGTGCATCGGCTATAGCCATTGAGGACTCTTCGATCTGCATTTTTGAGAAAGACTGCTTTATCAAAGTAGTTCGTAGAAATCCTGATCTGGCACTCAAGTTAATGAAAACTTTTGCGGATGAGCTTGGTTTCTCAAATAACCGTACAGTTTCTCTTACACAGAAGCATATCAGGGGTCGTCTTGCTGAATCATTGTTGGTGCTCAGAGATACTTACGGGTTTGAGAATGACGGTAAAACCATAAGAGTTTACCTTTCAAGAGAAGATATTGCAAACCTTTCAAACATGACTACCTCGAATGCCATCAGAACATTGTCCATTCTTGCCTCCGAAGAAATCATATCTCTTGAAGGAAGAAAAATAATGATCCTTGATAGCTACAAGCTTGAAAAGATAAGTGAATTAGGGTAGCTGATTTTGATATCTTATCCTATTTGGGAAGTTTTACTCACTATAAAAGATCCTTTTTACCCTTGCAGGGATTGAGGTGAGAATTTCATAAGGTATTGTCCCACATTTTTCTGCAATTTCCTCAACTCGAATGTTTTCACCGAATATTTCGGCCTCATCTCCTTCAGTTGCAGGAAGAGAGGTTATATCCGCCATGCACATATCCATACATACATTTCCTATCAATGGAACACGTTTATTTTTAATAAAAAGATTACCGCTCCTGTTACCTAATTTTCTGTTAAGCCCGTCGGCATAACCCACTGGCAAAATGGCTATCAGCCGCTCTTTGTCAGAAATATCTGCACACCCATAACCTACTGGTTCTCCGGCAGGAATTTTCTTCACCTGGGATATTCTTGTCAGGAACCTGCCAGCGGGTCGAAGATCCAGATTTCCAAAATTGCCGATACCGTAAATTCCAATCCCTGGTCTAACCATATCAAATTGGTAATCAGGGAACCGGACTATTCCGGAAGAATTAAGAATATGACGCATGACAGGGTAGTCTAAAGCCTTTTCCACTGTGGAAGCGGCATTCAGAAAGACCTTAACCTGTTTTTCCGTAAAGCTGTCGAATTTCGGATCTTCTGAGGCAGCCAGATGTGAGAATATGGAAACGACCTTTAATCTATCTGAAGTTTTCAGGAGTGAAATGAGTTCACCTGTTTCTTCGGGCATGATTCCGAGCCTGTGCATTCCGGAGTCAATTTTAAGATGAACCGGATAATCGATTAATCCATTTCGTGAAGCAATTTCTGAAAATTTCCGTAACAGCGGTATCGAGAATATTTCGGGTTCCAGATTATGTCTTATAATCAGATCGAACGCTGAAGATTCCGGACTCATAACCATAATCGGCAGAGTGATGCCGGATTCTCTCAGTTCGACACCTTCGTCGGCAAAAGCGACAGCAAGATAATCCACCCGCTGATATTCAAGAAGATTAGCAATTTCGGAAGACCCTGCACCATAGGCAAATGCTTTCACCATAGCCATAATCCTGGTACTGCCTGACAAATGTCGTCTGAATTCATTCAGATTATGCGTCACGGCATCCAGACTGACTTCGAGTACCGTCTGATGAACCTGTTGTTCAAGTAGTTTACTGATCTTTTCGAACTCAAATGCCCTTGCTCCTTTTAATAATATTGTCTCATTTTTGAAATCATTTGGGCTGAAGCTGCGAATAAAGTCATTAGTCGAATGAAAGAATTTGTTTCCTTTTCCAAAATTTGAAGAATTATTCAGCAGGGCCTTCCCAATGCCGATGAACCTCGCAATACCAGCCTGTTTTATCAGTGTTCCAACCTCAGAATATAATTCCTTCTCATCTCTGCCACACTGTATAAAATCGGAAAGGATAAGAGTTGTCTTTCTTGCATTTTGAGATTTAAGATATTCCAGAGCCATTCCCAGAGAACCGGGGTCGGAGTTATAATAATCTTCAATCAACTGGCAACCATTAATGCCATTTTTAAGTTCCATCCTCATGGCAACTGAAACCAGCCCGGCAAGTCCCTTCCTGATTATTTCAGGATCAATGCCTGATGAAAGACAAACAGCTGCTGCTGTAATTGCGTTTTCAACGGAAGCCCTGTCTACAAAGGGAATCATAAAAAACAGATCTGCGCCATTAAATCTCATTTCAACTCCCGTTTTATCAGACGCAGACGATTTTTTCTTCACAAAAATTGTGGCATTCTTATCTTTAAATGACCAATCAATAATTTTTTTGTGTTTCAGGGATTTGTCAGAAGAAATAAGTTTATGAATAATCTTATGATCACTGCAATAAATTATGACAGAAGCATTTTTAAATAGTTTGATCTTTTCAGCTGCTTTTGTCTCTATGTCCTGAAAATTTTCCTGATGGGCATCCCCGATATTCGTAATGACCCCAATTTCAGGATCAATAACTTTTTGTAGCCTCTCCATTTCGCCAGGATAGGAGATTCCTGCTTCAATAATTCCAATTTTATAAGAAGGACTGAGTTTCCAGACTGAAAGTGGCACACCAACCTGTGAGTTATAGCTTTTCGGGCTTCTTACAACAGGCGCTGTTAAAGACATAATATCTGCCAGCCATTCCTTAACAATAGTTTTTCCGGCGCTGCCTGTTACAGCTATCACAATTCCATCAAATTGTTTGCGCTTATAAGCCGCAATATCCTGGAGAGCATCAATAGTATTGGATACTTTTATAAATGCACTTCCCGGGAAAATATTAACCTCAGGCGGTATGTCTTCAACAATAAAAATTCTGATTCCGCGCTTGTAAAGCTGATCTATGTAAACATGCCCGTCGTGATTAATTCCCCTGATTGCAAAAAATGCCAATCCCTCAGAAAACCCTGACTGGCGGCTATCTGTAAGAAGCTCCTTCACAGACAAGTCAGGATCACCTGTCAGTTGACCATGAACTATTCCTGCAATATCAGAAGTTTTAATTTTCATCCCAATTGGTCAGAGTATTTTAAAACCCATATTTCCGTGAAGTTACATAAAAGCCGGTAATGATAAATAAAGCGTGAACAGGTGTTATTTATTCATTGCTTTGTTATAACAACCTCTGCAAAGAGGTTCATATATATCCTTTTCACCCAGAAGAACCACTTGTGCTTCATTTGATTTCCTGTGGGAATATTGTGCAAGATTCCCGCAGCGCATGCATATCGCATGAACCTTAGTTATATATTCAGCTATNNACTATTGATGCATCAAAGAACTGGGCTTCATCAATGCCAACCACATCTACATCACCGGCAAGCAATAAAATTGAGGAAGCATTATCTACGGGAGTGGAATTTATAGATTTTTCATCGTGAGAAACGACTCTGGTCTCGGAATATCTCGTATCGAGAGATGGCTTGAATATCTCTACTCTTAATCCGGCAAACTGGGCCCTGCGTAATCTTCTGATAAGCTCTTCAGTTTTACCGGAAAACATTGAACCTGTTATGAGTTCGATTGACCCTCTTTTACCTTCTAACCTTACCGAATTCTCAAGAAAATCCATTTTTGGTAAATATGTTTTTTGAAAAGTAAATAGTAATCCTATTACTTCAGGACTTTTGGAATATTAGTTACTTTTGCAAAATAAAGAAAATGGTTTGTTTTATTTACATTTACTTACATGGATTTCAATAAAACTATTGATATAATTATTAAAGACCTCAGGGAAGCCCGTGAAATCATTGATGATCTTAAAAATTATCCCGGAGTACCGCAGCTGCAGATTGAACTTATTAAATCGAAATGCAAAAGTGCTGAAGAAATCATAGCTCTTTTGAAAACTATGAAATTTGATAATCAGTCTGCATCCGACCAACAGATTGAAGATGTTAGAGTTATACAGCTATCAGAGAGTGAAGCAAAGGAACCTTTAATAGAAATAAGTGATGATGATGAAGGTGAAAGTGAAAGTGAACCTGACTCACTTTCAGTTGATTATGAGAAAGTTTCTGAAATTACTGACAAGAAACCAATTGAAAAATCAGGAAATGAATCAGGTGTCGTTATCCAGGGAAAAGTAAAGGATAAATTGCCTAATTCAAATACCGTTGCGGACTTATTCGGTCCGGTATCAAATAGTTATTACGAACAGCTTGCTGATAAACAAAATGATGTCGATATTTCATCCGTTATAAAATCAGTACCGGTAACCGATCTGACTGAAGCTATCGGAATAAATGATAAGTTCCTTTTCATAAAGGTAATCTTTAATGGAAATCAGGAATCTTATAATGAAGCAATTTCAAAATTGAATAAAGCTGCCAATCTTTCAGATGCAAAAGCTATAATTATGAGCTATACAGGTGAAGGTGAAGAGAATGAAGCCGTAAAACAACTTCTTGACCTGGTAAAACGTAAACTACCGGCAGATGAGTAAGCTTTATCTGGTCCCAACACCAGTAGGTAATTTAAGAGACATTACATTCAGAGCTGTTGAAGTTCTTGAAAATGCGGATCTGATACTTGCTGAGGACACCCGACAGGCCAGAAAGCTTCTCAATCATTATAATATTAAAACTCCTGTACAATCGCATCACATGTTCAATGAACACAAGACTGTGGAAGCAATTTGTAGCAAAATTGCTTCAGGTCAGACAATTGCACTTATATCGGATGCCGGTACACCTGGTATTTCAGATCCTGGCTTTTTACTCGTAAGAACATGTATTGAGAACAACATTCCGGTGGAAACACTGCCCGGCCCAACTGCGTTTGTCCCGGCTTTGATAAACTCAGGTCTGCCGTGCGACAGATTCTGCTTTGAAGGTTTTCTGCCTCAGAAAAAAGGGAGACAGAAAAAATTGCTGGCATTAAAGGAAGAGAGCAGGACCATGATATTTTATGAATCCCCATATCGACTGGTAAAAGCATTGGATGAGATGGCAGCAGTTTTCGGTTCGGAAAGGGAGGCATCTGTTTCAAGAGAGATAAGCAAAATATATGAAGAGAATATCAGGGGCTCATTATCTTTTCTTGCAGACCATTACAGGAATAATACGCCAAAAGGAGAGATCGTAATAGTGGTTGCGGGGAAAAAGTAAAATTATTTGGATCACCTATTTTTTTCATTAATGAGGAGCATTTTACTTGCTTTATTAATTATTCTGTTTCCTGGTACTCTTGCAGCCCAGATTCTGAAAGGAACCATTAGAGACTCTTCCGGAGAACCTTTAGCCTATTCAACAGTATACATCCGTGAACTTAAGCAGGGTACTACTTCCAATACCAAAGGCAATTA
Organism: Bacteroidales bacterium; assembly: GCA_003155705.1. Classification (GTDB taxonomy): domain Bacteria; phylum Bacteroidota; class Bacteroidia; order Bacteroidales; family VadinHA17; genus LD21. The sequence continues at coordinate 12,023 of PMEC01000244.1, read as the reverse complement.
TGAGATACATCTGGCTGAAGGGAAATATACGATTGTCTTTCAGAGTCTTGGTTTTGCTCCGGATATCAGGGAGATAACACTTGGCAAGAAAATAATTAATCTCGACATAACACTTCAGACCCAGTACTATGAAATACCGGAAGTCAGGATAACAGCATCAGGTGAAGATCCTGCATATGGTATAATGAGGAAAGTCATTGGCCTGGCTCCTTACTATCTTAACCAGGTAAGTCATTATAAAGCGGAGGTATATCTTAAAGGGGATCTTGTAATTAAAAGAATACCAAAGTTCATACAGAAATCCATGAAAGTTGAAGGTAAAGATCAATCGGGTAATTCCGTCAGCAGTACAGCGATGAAGGAGGGTGATTCCTACCTGATGGAATCGGTGAATGAGCTTGAGTTCAATGCTCCTGACAAATATATTCAGCGGGTTCTTTCTTACCAAAGCACCTTCCCGGAAAAGGGAAATGAAATATCACCGATGGGTTTCATTCAGGGGAGTTTTTATCAGCCGGTTATTGGCAGTATGGATATATCACCGCTTGCACCTGAGGCATTCTCTCATTACAGATTTAAATATCTTGGATCTTCACCTCAGGGTAACTATTTCGTAAATAAAATTCAGGTGATACCTAAAAGAAAAAGTCAGCAATTATTTGAAGGTACAATATTCATAATTGAAGATCTCTGGTGTATCCATAGTTTAGACCTTGTAAATGAAAATCTTGCAGGAAAGATAAGGATCCAGCAATTATATATTCCGGTTCAGGAAGATCTATGGATGCCTGTCAGCCACAAGTTTGAAATAGCCTTAAGCATAATAGGATTTAAAGCTGATATCAGTTATGGAAGCTCTATTAAATATGAGAGTGTCAGCCCTAATACGGCATTGAAAAAGCCACAATTTACCGGCACTTTTTCGAGCGGCAGAATTTTACCACAGAATATGCAGGAGGATACGACCAGGACAAAAACTAGAAAACAGATCGAGAAATTACTTTCAAAGGATGAGCTTTCAAACAGAGATATGATGAAGCTCTCCGGACTAATGGAAAAAGAATCTAAAAATATTAAGGCTGACAGTTCGGGGAAAAGTCTAGAGGTAAAAGATAAAATCAAACCTATAATTGAAAAGGATGCCTCAAAAAAAGATAGTTCCTATTGGGCAGAGATCAGACCAATTCCTCTTTCTGAATCAGAAAAGAAAAGTTTTAGAGTCAGTGATAGTCTGAAGGCAAAACTTAACATAAAAAGCCAGAAAAATGATACTGTGAAAACAGCTGATAAGGGGAAAAGCAAATTTGTTAAGATGCTAAACAATATCTGTTTCGTGCATACCTGGTCCGATACTTCAGGATTCAGCTTTGTCAACGGTGGTCTTATTAATCTTAAAAGGCTCACTTTCAACCCTGTGGATGGATTTGTTTATGGTATTGACTTCAGGATCACAAAGTCGTGGAAAAAAGGCAATACACTTTCTTTTTATCCTGCTTTCTCATATGCTTTCAGCAATGAACAGTTTATGTGGAGTATTTATACCCATTACAGTTTTGACAGGTTACACCAGAGGCAGATATATTTTAATACTGGTCTGATAAGCAAAGACTTTAATAATAATGGCGGTATTAATGTATTCCTGAATACTGTCACCTGCCTCATGTTGAAGGAAAACTGGCGTAAAATATATGAAAGCAGGTATTTTATGGCAGGCTACAAAAGTGAGATAATCAATGGCCTTTATGGTGAATATGACATCAATCTTGAAAACCGTAAAATACTTTCCAACACAACCGATTTCTCCTTAATAAAATCATCAAAAGAATATACTGAAAATGTTCCGGATAATCCTTTTCTGAATAATCCTGTAACTTCAAATAATCTGTTGGAGGACCAGAAACATGCAGATATTTCTGCTATTATAACTTATACTCCGAAACAAAAATACAGGATTCACGATAAAGTAAAAATTCCGATGGGATCAGACTGGCCCACATTTACATTTACTTATAAACATGGAATTAATGAATCAACTGAACTTGCATCTTCGTGGAAAGGTTATGATCTGATAAAATTTGAAGCATCAGAAAGCCATAAAATAGGTGCTTTCGGACAATATTTCTGGATTTTCAGGAGTGGTGGATTTCTGAATAATCAGGATATCCCATTCTACGACTTTTTTCATTTCAGCTCACAGCAACTACCATTATTATTAAATAGTTACAGAGATGCCTTCATGTTACCGGGATATTATTCTTTAAGCACGCCTGAATTTTTCACTGAGGCTCATACAAGATATACAAATCCATATCTCCTTTTAAAACTTCTGCCCGGATTGAGTAATACTCTAATCCGTGAAAACCTTAGCGCTTCATTCTTATGGTCAAGATTTCAGGAATGCTATACAGAAATAGGTTACAGCCTGAGCGAGGTCTTTCTAATCGGAGAGATAGGTATATACGCGGGATTTGACAATCTCAGGTATAAAAGTATCGGGGCGAAGCTGGTGTTGAAGTTCAAATAAGATATACTATGCAAATGGCGGTTCTGAATGATTATCAGTTTCATTTTCAAATCCGTCCCCAAGTTTTTTCAGGTTATCATGATTCATTTTAGAACCAAAAGTCATGCTTTGCCTGCCTTTAGGAGAATCAATATCTCCTTCAATCTCAAAGTCTTCAATATCCGTAAAGAAAGCTTTTTCTTCACGGAACCTTAACCTGACATCATCAACAGGACCGTTTCTGTTCTTAGCGAGTATAATTTCAGCGATGCCTTTTGTCGAAGAGCCATCCTCAAATTCAACAATACCGAACTTATCCTGTCTATGGATAAAAACTACCATATCAGCATCCTGCTCGATAGCGCCTGACTCCCTCAGGTCGGAAAGCTGAGGCCTTTTTGATCCGCCTCTTAATTCCGCTGACCTGTTCAACTGTGACAAAGCGATGACCGGAACACCAAGTTCCTTGGCAATGCTCTTCAGAGAGCGGGAAATATTACTGACTTCCTGTTCACGGCTTCCTGAATTCTGAGGACCGGTCATCAGCTGGAGGTAGTCAATAATTACAAGATCGAGTTTATGCTGAGCCATAAGTCTTCTGCACTTAGCCCGGAGTTCGGTTATTGTTATTGCAGGCGTATCATCAATGAAAATCGGGGCCTGAACAAGTCTTTTTATTCTGGAATCAAGTTGTTTCCACTCTTCTTCATTCAACCTCCCGTTTTTAATTTTACCACCCGGGATATCTGTTTCAGCAACAATAAGTCTNNATAATTGTAAGTTCTGATTTCTGCCATCCTGATGTAAGCCGGTCAAGTTTTGTAAATCCTGAAGGTATTCCGACAAGGGCATCCTCTCTTTTTCCTGCTTCTTCAATCTCCCTGATTGCTTCTTTTATAACCTCATGAATCGGAGCAACTTCTCTCTTTATGTTTCCTTCTGCTATCTGGAAAATGGAATCTTCTGAATAATCCAGCAGTTCTGTTATATCATAAGTGTCATCAAAAGAACGGTTTTGTATTTCGGTGGCCACCCTGATGAGTTCTCTCTGTATATATTTCTGTGATACGATCCTTGCATGATATTCTACATGNNGCTGTTAAATCAGCAATCGCACGAAATATTTTCTGATGCGTTTCCTTATAAAAGCTCTCTGCTTTAAGAATGTCAAGGATAGTGATAGCAGCTTCTTTATCCAACATAACTGCCCCGAGGACTGCCTCTTCCATATCAACTGCCTGGGGTGGCACCTTGCCATAATCCGGCATAGGTGTTATTGCAGGTCTGGCACCTGGTCTTTGTTTTGCCATTAACTATATATTATTGTATTTTAATTACTTAGAGTAATATCAACTCGTTATTAAGACTATGATCAAAGGTATTAATTACATGATAGAACAGTTGCTTTGGGATACCTTTTATTACAAACATAAAATGTTTAAAACTTGTTGAAAAACCAAAAAGAAGGTCTTTAACAGAAAATTCAAATCCATATGGTATTTTTACATCAAATAACTGAATATGGTCATCTTTCCAAAAGCGAAGATAAATATCGGGCTGAGGATCATTAAGAAGCGGCCAGATGGCTTCCATAACCTGGAGACTATATTCTATCCTGTATGTCTTTGTGATGCTATTGAATTTGTTATCCCTCAACAACCTCTAAGGGAAGATATCCTGAAGGTGACAGGAGTTTTGGCAAATCAGAATCCGGAACATAATCTGGTTGTAAGGGCAGTCAGAAAAATCCGTGAAACAAAAAAAATCCCTTTTTTGAAAATCCACCTGCATAAAGCTATTCCTGTTGGAGCAGGTCTTGGAGGAGGTTCGTCGGATGCCGCTGCTTTGCTAAAATCATTGAATCGCTATTTTAATCTGGAAATAAGCAATGAAAAGCTTAAAGAGATCTCTCTTGAACTAGGAAGTGATTGTCCTTTCTTCATCGATGGTTGTCCCTCATTTGCCGAAAGCAGAGGCGAACTTTTAACACCCATTAAGCCTCTCCCGAAGGGATTTTATCTTCTCCTGGTCAATCCAGGAATATACATAAATACCAGGGAAGCCTACAGTTTTTGCACGCCAAACCAACCCGCAACAGATCTGAAAAATCTTTACAATCTTGATATTTCAAAATGGAAAGATTTGATTATAAATGATTTCGAAGAATTCATCTTCATGAAATACCCTAAAATCGCCGGTATTAAAAGTTCTTTATACAAAATGGGAGCAGTATTTAGCTCAATGTCAGGAAGCGGATCAATTGTATATGGAATTTTCTATAACAAACCGCTAATTCCTGAATCAATCAGGAGTATGGTTATTTATTCCGATCCTCTATAAAGAAAATTTTTAAACCGCAAAAGGTTACCCCCAACCCTAAAGGGGGCTAAAATATCTGAATATCAATAAATTGAATATATAATTATGACCAGGATGGTCATTCCAACTCAATAAGAAGGGTACCTTTTGAAACTTTGTCTCCCTTATTTACGTGAATTTTTTTTATCCTGCCTGCAATGGATGATTTAAGTTTGTTTTGCATTTTCATTGCATCAAGTATCATCAATAAATCTCCCATTTCAACATGCTTCCCCTCAATTACCATTATATCAAGTACTGTTCCGGGAATGAAGCTCAAAATCATTTTGGGATCTTTAGGTTGATATTTTTTCCTGTTTTCAAATTTCCTGCTGATATTAGTTTTATACAGGCTCTCATCAATATTGAGAAACTTCAGTGCTTCATTATTCTCTATCTTAGCCATTGTCTGATGAATAATCTGGTTTAGATCAAAATGGAGGAAGTCCATGTTTTTTATCCGGAACTGAAATATCCTTATTTTCTGAAATTTCCAGGGAGTGCATCAGAATCTTCCTAGTCTCTCCCGGTTCTATTACAGCATCTACATAGCCACGGGAGGCTGCCACATAAGGGTTAGCAAATTTATCTTTATATTCCTGAACTTTCTTTTTCCTCATCTCATCAGGATTATCCGCTGACATAATTTCCTTTNNGGCCAGGCATAAACAAAATCTGCCCGTAAATGGCGTGATGACATTGCAATATAACCTCCTCCGTATGCTTTTCTCAATATCACGGTCAGTTTTGGAACAGTCGCTTCACTGTATGCGTACAGCACCTTTGCACCATGACGGATAACTCCTGCGTGTTCCTGGTCAACGCCCGGAAGATATCCCGGAAGATCGACGAAAGTGATTATAGGGATATTGAATGCATCGCAATAACGAATGAATCTTGCAGCTTTATCAGAAGAATCCACATCAAGGACTCCAGCCATTTCCATAGGTTGATTAGCGACGAAGCCTATAGTTCTTCCACCCATACGTCCGAAGCCGATCACTATGTTTTTTGCATAAAGTTCCTGTATCTCAAAGAAATCTGAATTGTCTATTATTGCCCTGATAACATCTTTTACGTCATAGGGAAGAGTCGGATCGTTGGGTACTATTTTTTCAATCTTGTATTCCGGTTTAGGTTCGCCAGGTTCAAATGCTCTTGCTTTCCGCTTATTATTCCATGGGATGAATGTAATAAGTTTTTTAATCTGTTCGAAGCATTCATCTTCACTTAGGGCAAAGAAATGTGCATTACCTGTTATCTCGCTGTGTACCCTTGCACCGCCAAGATCCTCCATGGAGATCTCTTCACCAAGAACAGTTTTTATTACTTCAGGACCAGTAATAAACATTTTCGAAATATTATCTACTACAAAAACAAAATCTGTAAGCGCCGGAGAATAAACAGCACCGCCGGCACAAGGTCCAAGAATGACAGATAACTGAGGTATAACACCACTGGACAGAGTGTTACGGAAGAATATTTCCCCGTACCCGGCAAGAGAGTTGACACCTTCCTGGATCCTTGCTCCTCCTGAGTCATTAATGCCGATAAGCGGCATTCTCATCTTAAGGGCATGATCCATGATTTTAGTTATCTTCCTGGAGTGCATCAGACCAAGGGACCCTCCGGCAACTGTGAAATCCTGTGCAAAAATTGCCACGGGGGCACCATAGATTGTACCCGTGCCAATAATTACGCCATCGCTTGGAAGAGATTTTTTATCCATGTCAAAATCGCGTGCCTCATGCTCAACGAAAAGATCATATTCGTTAAATGAATTTTCATCCAGGAGACCCATGATCCGTTCCCGGGCGGTACGTTTTCCCATGGCTTTCTGCTTTTCGATTGCCTGTTCGCCACCTCCCAGAAGCGCTTTTTCACGTTTTTCCTGTAACTCTCTGATCTTATTATCCAATGCCATATTTGTACGTTTTTAACATATTGGGGGAATCGGTTTTTTTCAGGTTACAATTTAAGGGAAATAGTTCAACTTAAAGTAAGATTTTTATCATCTTTCGACTGTTATAATCAGATATAGTTAAAATTGATCTTTTACAACTGATTATATGGTAGTTATAAATAATAATATGAGTATCTGGAATCTAACACCCTAATTTATTGATTTTCTTCGTTAACCCCGACCCCAAGGGGAGCGAAGAAAATCAATTTACTCCCCTTGGGGATGGGGTAAATAAATTGATTTTCAAGCGATTTATAATGTTTTATATATGATTACCTATAGTCATATATAATAAAAATCGAACAGATCATTATTTCGGTGCAATTCTGTAAAGGAAAAGTGCTATAAATGAATATAACAGGTTCGGTATCCATAATGCCAGCAAAGGATTGAGATTCCCTTTAAGTGAAAACTGAGAAGCAAACTGCATGAAAAGAATGTAAGAAAAGCTTAGCGCCAGGCCAACACCTATCTGCATTCCGATGCCTCCCCGTATCTTCTGTGATGAAAGTGATACTCCGATCAGGGTAAGGATGAAAACGGCAAATGAGTTGGAAAAACGCCGTTGTTTTTCAATCATATAGAGCTTAAGTTCATCAGAACCCTGAAGCTTTAGAAGACTTATGTAATCATTTAATTCGTGGTAAGTCATTGTTCCAACAAAATCTGGCTCACGCGCAAAATCCTTAGGTGTCACTGTAAGAGCTGTATCAATCCGCAAACCTTTGGAAATTGAGTCATTTATCCCGTGAATATCCCTGATATAATAATTCCAGGCGCTCCATTTTTTAATAGTAGTATCCCATCTTACCTGGGGCGACATAAGTTTTGATTCAAGATGGCCGCTGTCATCAAACCTTTCAAGACTGAAATTTCTGCCTGACTGCGACTCAGGATAATACATCTCCATATATGCATATACGTTTTTGTAAACCTGACGGTGAAAATTTGATACGACTCCCATTCTCATTGCAGGATGTCTGTAATATTTTTCTTCAAAATTCATCCTTACAAGATTCGCATGAGGTATGACAAAATTCGTAAGCATGAATGTAAAAACTGCAATAAAGAGAGACGACAGAAAATATGGCCACATCATTCTCAGGAAACTCATTCCACTGTTAAGAATAGCAATTATCTCCGTATTGACAGCCATTTTTGATGTGAAAAAAATGACTGAGATGAATACAAACAAAGGCGCAAAAAGTGTAGCAAAGTAGGGTATAAAGTTGAAATAATAATCAAAAATAATTGCTCTGACCGGGGCATGATTCTGCATGAAATCATCAATTTTCTCAGCAAAATCGAAGACTACTGCAATAGTTAATATCAAAACAAGTGCGAAGAAGAATGTCCCAAGGAACTTCTTAATTATATAGAAATCAATAATCTTGATTCTCAGGTCTGCTATAATCTTCCTGATAGTTTTTTTATAATTGCGTTTTTCCATTTTGAATAGTCACCTTCCTCAATTTTTTTTCTTGCAACACTCACAAGATAAAGATAGAATGCCAGATTATGTATACTGGCGATCTGTGCCCCGAGAATCTCACCGGAGATTATCAAATGCCTCAGGTATGCCTTTGAGTAGGTCCTGCTTACCACCGAAGCAGAAAACGGATCGAGAGGGGTGAAATCATCTGTCCATTTCTTGTTTCTGATATTTATTATTCCATCCCAAGTAAAAATCATTCCGTTACGTCCGTTCCTTGTAGGCATCACACAATCAAACATGTCTACACCTCTTTCAATTGCCTCAAGTATATTGGCAGGTGTTCCTACACCCATGAGATAACGTGGTTTATCTTCAGGCAGTATTTCATTAACAACTTCAATAATCCTGTACATTTCCTCAGCAGGTTCTCCCACGGAAAGTCCGCCTATAGCTATCCCGGCCATGTTGCAGGCTGCAGCATTTTCTGCCGATTCTTTCCGGAGATCTTCAAATGTACTTCCCTGGACAATCGGGAATAACATCTGATCATATCCCCATAATGGTTCCGAATCCTTAAAGCGAATGATTGCGCGGTCAAGCCACCGATGTGTCAATAAAAGCGACTTACGGGCATATTTATAATCGCAGGGATAAGGTGTGCATTCATCAAAAACCATCATTATATCAGCACCAATAATACGCTGTATATCAATAGTATTCTCAGGTGTGAAAAGGTGTTTAGAACCGTCAATATGTGATCTGAAAAGCGCTCCTTCTTCAGAGATTTTTCTTATTTCATTCAGCGAAAAAACCTGATAACCTCCGCTATCTGTCAGGATTGGTCTTTCCCAGGCCATGAATTTGTGAAGACCGCCAACAGATTTCAGAATATCGGTACCAGGCCTGAGAAAAAGATGATAGGTATTCCCCAGAATGATCTTTGCATCGATATCTTCAGCAAGATCGCGCTGAAGTATACCTTTAACTGTTCCGGCTGTTCCAACAGGCATAAATATTGGAGTCGGGATATCCCCGTGAGCAGTTTTAAGTACCCCTGTCCTTGCTTTTGATTCTTTATCCCTGCTTTTTACCTGGAACATTATTTAATCCGGATTTCAGAAGCACAAATGTAATTCATCTGCATGGCCTTATAAAATTATCATTGTATTTTTTTCTTTACTGTTCTCATATTGAAGAAAATTGTTGAAAACTATCTTTTGCCTTTCCAATTATCTTTCTAATATTGCCGGCAATAATTATCACCCAGATGATACCCGGAGATAATCTGTTATTATTTGTCATTTTTATTCTTTTTTGTTTTGCAGCAGTAATTCAATTGTTTTACTGGCTCTGGTTTTACCTGGCTCCTCATTTTTATAAACCACCTGAAATTGAAAACCGGAAGGAATCCGTCTCAGTAATTATCTGTGCAAGAAATGAAGCCGAAAATCTCAGAAATTTTCTTCCTTCAGTACTTGAGCAGGATTATCCGTCATACGAAGTGATTGTTGTAAATGATTGTTCTGAGGATAGTTCAGATGATTTTCTCGGCGAACTTCTTATGCAATATCCACATTTAAAGATTTCTTCAATTACCAAAGACCCTAAGTTTACTCATAATAAAAAATTTGCTCAGTTCATCGGAATCAAAGCTGCAACAAATGAAATCCTGGTATTTACTGATGCCGACTGTCAGCCTGAATCTGAAAAGTGGCTGTCGGATATGGCTTCAAATTTTGATAACAAAACCGATTTTGTCCTGGGTTATGGAGGATACCTTCAAGAAAAAGGACTGCTAAACAGATATATACGTTTCGACAGTATGTTCATTGCCATGCAGTATATAGGAATGGCATTAAGAAAAATTCCTTACATGGGAGTCGGCCGCAATCTTGCTTACCGCCGTTCCCTGTTTTTCAGAAATAAAGGATTCGGAGAACATAATCATATCATATCCGGAGATGATGATTTGTTCGTAAACGCTCATGCATCTTGGGTTAATACTAAAGTTGAAATCAGACCAGGATCTCATACGAGGTCTGTCCCTTCATCAAATACGGCAGAATTTATCAAACAAAAGCAGCGTCATTTTACCACAGCAAAATACTATAAAACAGGTCATAAAATACTTTTATTTTTTGAACCTTTTTCACGGTTTCTCTTCTATGCAAGCTTTGCAGTATTGGTCTCAGTATTGTATCTCTGGCCATATGTTATCGGCATATTAGGATTTAGACTACTTGTACAGATTACTGTTCTGGCTTTGGTTCAGAAGAAGCTTAATGAAAAGGGCTTACTGATCTTTTCAATATTTTTTGATATCTTTTCGCCGGTAATAAACGGAGTCCTGTATTTTAGCAATTTTCGTAACAGACAAGGGAGAAACAAATGGAGATAGGAAAAGATTTATCGGAAAAAGCAAAGAATGATCTGGTGCTTGTGGAACAAGCTCGAAATGGTAATGAAAAAGCTTTTGCCTCTCTTCTGAACCGTTATAGGGATTCCATATATTTCATGCTCCTTAAAATGGTAAATAATGCTTCAGATGCTGAAGACCTTACGATTGAGGCATTTGGAAAAGCTTTCCGAAGTCTTGAAACATATACTCCTAATTTTGCCTTTAGTACCTGGTTGTTTAAAATTGCCACTAATAATTGCATCGATTTCATCAGGAAGAAACAGGCATCGCCTTCCATTATAGATCAGGCATCTGATGAAATGAATGGCTATACGGTCAATATCCAGTCTGATATGCCTGATCCTGAAGAAACATTAATCAACCGTCAAAAATTTGCCCAGCTCAGGGAAGTTGTCAGTCAGCTGAAACCACGGTATAGAAATCTTATTGAATTAAGGTATTACAAAGAGTATTCTTACGAGGAGATATCTAAAGAACTTGATCTTCCGATCGGAACTATTAAAGCCCAGTTATTCCGGGCCAAAACCTTGCTTTACAATGTCCTGAACAAGACCGGAAACAGGTAGAGATGGATGAAATTTTAAAATACTTCCCTGACCTATCTGATCTTCAGAAAGAGCAGTTTTCATCTTTGAAAAATCTTTATGAAGAGTGGAACAGCAGAATAAATTTAATTTCAAGAAAAGATATTGGGAATTTTTATATTCACCATGTTCTTCATTCTCTTGCAATAGCAAAAATTGTCACATTCAATCCCTGTTCAAATATTCTTGATGTTGGAACCGGTGGAGGTTTTCCGGGAATACCTTTATCAATTCTTTTCCCGTCAGTTAAATTTTCACTTCTTGACTCCATTGAAAAGAAGATAAAGGTAGTAAGAGAGGTTTCAGAAGAACTGAATCTTACAAATGTCAATCCGGTAAGAATGAGGGTTGAAGATCATAAGGAAAAGTATGATTTTATTGTAAGTCGCGCAGTTACAGCCTTTCCTGATTTTGTCAAGCTGATTTCAAAAAATATTCAAACAGAAGGAAAAAACAGAATAAAAAATGGAATTCTGTACCTCAAAGGCGGAGATCTGTCAGGTGAATTAATGACATTTCTAAACAGGGCTGTCATCTATGATATTAAAGACTTTTTTTCAGAATCATTTTTTGAGACAAAACGTATAGTCTATATGCCGCTGTGATTTTAATAAAAAAAGTGCTATGGGATTTTGGAATTGGAAAAAAATATTACCTTTGCGATCTCAATTCAGAAAGATATAATAAAAACAGGTCACAATGAAAAGAACATATCAGCCATCGAGAAGAAAGAGAGTTAACAAGCATGGCTTCAGGGAAAG
>PMEC01000125.1 GCA_003155705.1 Bacteroidales bacterium | reverse complement strand
TTTTTTATCAGGTCCCAGTGAGGCAGCGCTTCACCTGGCAATTCGGGAGTTTTTCCACCTTCCCTGACCTTTACATTGTTATCTGCACCAAATCCTCTTGCAACTGACTCATGAGGCAGGTTTGGAAGTTTTATTATTTCATTTCTAAGTTCCCCGTCTATTGCAATAAGCTTTTCGGAAAGTATTTTTATCTCCTCCTTCAGTGTAGATGTTTTGCTTTTCGACGCATCTGCTTCAGACTGTTTTCCCTCTTTAATAAGATAACCAATCTCCTTTGAGATTTTATTCATTTCGGATTGCAGAAAATCCGTTTTGGTCTGTGTCTCTCTTCTTCTCAGGTCGAGTTCCAGAATGTTATTAATGAGAGTTTCTGCCTCAAAGTTTTTGACTTTGAGCCTTTCAATAACAAAATCCCGTTTTTCACGGATCAGATTAATGGTAAGCATAACTGATATTGAATTAATAAAATAGCAGGCTTCAGAGGCCTGCTGTAAAAGTATTAAAAACTCCTGAAAAAGCTTTTCCGGTGGAAAAGAATTTCAGGATTTTAAATTAGATGACTGTCTTATTCACTAACCGGTATGACGGATACATAAGATCTGTTATCCCTTTTTCTTTTAAACTCAACATTTCCATCGATGAGTGCAAATAGAGTATGATCTTTTCCAATTCCAACATTGAGACCGGGATTATGAACAGTTCCTCTCTGACGGACAATAATGCTGCCTGCTTTCACAGCTTGACCGCCGAATAACTTCACACCCAGACGCTTACTTTCGGAATCGCGACCATTACGGGAACTACCTGCTCCTTTCTTGTGTGNNTGTTTTATTAAATCTTTTCCTATTATTCTTTGCCTTTTGCCGGTTTTTTAGCTGCCGGTTTTTTTTCAGTCGCACTCTTTTTTACAGTTGGTTTCTTCACAGGAGCTGCCTTTTCCTGCGCTTTTGCAGGTGTAGCTTTTTTCGCTGCAGGTTTTTTCTCAACAACCTTAGTTTCAACTGCAGCTACCTTTTCAACTGTTTTCTCAGCAACTTTGACTTCTTCCTTTTTGGCAGCCTTTTTTACAGCTTTTTCCTTGATGCTGATAATCTCAATCTGCGTAAAATTCTGTCGGTGCCCGTTTCTGATCCTGTAACCCTTTTTTCTCTTCTTTTTGAAAACGATAACCTTGTCACCTCTTACACGGTCAACAATTTTTCCTTCAACAAGAGCATCTTTTATAGTGGGTTCGCCGATTATGATTTTCCCTTCATCCTCAATTAAAAGAACCTGATCGAATTCAACTTTGTCCTCGATTTCATCCTCAAGACGGTGGACAAAAATCTTCTTTCCTTCTTCAACTTTAAATTGCTGTCCTGCAATTTCTACGATTGCGTACATCTGTTAATATGTATTACGTTACTCCGGGAGGCGTATATAATTTTAAATTTATATAACTTTCTATTGCCCCTGCGGATTTATTTTAATTCGGACTGCAAAGATATAAAAATTCAATTATTTGCAAACCCTCTTTGTGTTTTTTTTGAATTTGGTTCATTCTTAGTTAAAGCCCGGGCGATCTGAATATCGGGTTAAAACCATAAAAGGGAATTCTATTTAAAACAAATTCATATCATTTATCTTATTAAGCTATCTTAATCATGGTTAATAAAAAATTATAGGTATCCCCGGATGATAAATCATTAATCTTTATATTTGTTGTAACGCAAAGAGGAACAATAATTATTCTGAGGCATAATCGGGTGAAATGAAGAGAGTTAAACTGAAAGTTCTGGGGATTTCATATAGTCAGACTCAGTCAGGTGCCTATGCCCTTGTCCTTATCGAAGAAAAGGGTGAGAGAAGAATTCCTATTATTATCGGTGGATTTGAAGCGCAGGCAATAGTACTTAAACTCGAAAATCTCGATCCTCCCCGTCCTGTTACGCATGACCTCTTTAAAAATTTCGCAGATGAATTTAACATTTCTATTTCTGAGGTATTTATTCATAAACTTGAGGAAGGAGTGTTTTATTCCATACTTGTCTGTAACAATGGTGGAAAGGAATATTCAATAGACAGCAGGACATCAGATGCAGTGGCCCTTGCTCTTAGGTTTAACTGTCCTATTTATATAACAGAGGAAATCCTTGAAAAGGCTGGGATTGTCATAAATCCGTCTGAATCAACTGCAAATCCTATTTCAGATGATGAGGCCCTCTATCAGGCCGATTCAGGCAAATATGATTCATACTCTGATGAAGAACTTTATCGCATGATAGATGAAGCCATCAAAACTGAAGATTATGAACGTGCAGCTTCCCTCAGGGATGAAATTGAAAAGAGGAAGAAGTTGTAAAAATGTCAAAATATAAATCTGTAACTATCTGTATATGAAAAAGATAATTTTGCCAATAATATTGGCCATGAATATTCTTACCATTTGTGCAAAAGATTATAAAATCAGCTCTCCGGATGGGAAAATTGTCATTAATGTAAGTATCGGGTCAGATATTAAATGGTCTGCCACTTATGATAACAAAGAGATAATATCCTCAGTTAAAACGGCAATGATTCTTGGTGACGGAAAAATTCTCGGGGCAAATGAAGCCATAAAAAAATCTCTGTTAAATCACATAAATGAAATTCTTAAACCGGAGGTCGCATATAAAAAATCAGAAATAATCAATAATTGCAATGCACTTTTGCTCTCTTTCAAAACTGGTTTCTCTCTGCAGTTCAGGGCTTATAACGATGGAATTGCTTACCGGTTTGAAACAGCCTTTAAAGATACTCTGATAATCAAAAATGAGATTTCGGAAGTACAATTCCCGTCAGAAACGAATTCATGGTATCCATTGGAAAAGGGCTTCATGTCTCATAACGAAAATACTTTCATTTTCTCATCACTTGACACTATAACAAATAAGCATCTTGCAAGCCTGCCGGTGCTTTTTCAATCGGATGGAGTAAATATACTGCTGACAGAATCAGATATTGAAGATTATGCAGGAATGTGGGTCAGAGGGGCTGGGTCAGGAAAGATCCAGGGAACATGGCCGGCGTATCCGGCTGAAGAGACCCTCAGCGGCGACCGTAACCTTCGTGTAACAAAAACAAAAGACTACATTGCCAAAACTGAAGGTACGAGGACATTCCCCTGGAGGGTTTTTGTTATTGCAAGCGACGATGGAAAACTAATAGAAAGTGATCTTGTTTATAAGCTTGCAGCCCCAAACAGACTTAAAGAAACAGGATGGATAAAACCAGGTAAGGTAGCCTGGGACTGGTGGAACGCGAATAATATTTATGGTGTTGATTTCAAATCTGGGATTAATAATGAGACTTATAAATATTATATAGATTTCGCTTCAAAGAATGGAATTGAATATGTAGTACTCGATGAAGGCTGGTACAAACTGGGGAATGTTCTTGAAGTTGTGCCGGGTATGGATATCCCGGGATTATGCCGGTACGCAGCAGACAAAAACGTCGGAATAATCGTGTGGGTGGTTTGGAAATCATTCTACGATAAAATAGATCAGGCGCTTGATCAATTTACGAAATGGGGTGTAAAAGGAGTAAAGGTCGATTTCATGCAAAGGGATGATCAGAAGATGGTTAACTTTTATTGGGAAGCGGCCAGAAAGGCATCCGAACATCATATGCTGATTGATTTTCATGGAGCCTATAAGCCTGATGGACTGGGCCGTACATATCCTAACGCACTCACGAGAGAAGGTGTAAAAGGATTGGAGAATGATAAATGGAGTAAAGATATTGATCCCAGACACGACGTTACATTACCTTTTACAAGAATGGTAGCCGGACCGATGGATTATACCCCCGGAGCTATGATAAACATGGACCGGGCAAATTTTAATCCGCAATTCACTCGTCCTGAAAGTCAGGGAACAAGAGTTCACCAGATTGCTCTTTATGTTGCTTATGAAAGTCCGCTTCAGATGCTGGCAGATTCACCCTCGAACTACATGAAAGAACAGGAGTGCACGGATTTCATTGTCAAAGTGCCTGTTGTATGGGATGATATAAAGGTGCTTGCCGGGAAAGTTGGTGATTATCTTCTTCTGGCAAGACGTTCAGGAAAAGAGTGGTTCGCAGGAGCCTTGACCAATTGGAGTCCCAGGGATCTTGATTTAGATCTTTCGTTTTTAGGAGAAGGGGATTATGTGATGGAGGTATTCCAGGATGGCATAAATGCTGATAAATATGCAAGTGATTATAAACACCTGAAATTAGATGTTAAAAAAGGCCTTAAGATGAAAATTCATCTGGCTCCGGGGGGTGGATGGGTTGCAAGAATAACTCCCAAACAAAACTAAGATAAAGATGAAGCAATATCTTGATCTTCTTGATCATGTTTTGAAAAACGGGGTTGAAAAGCAGGACAGGACCGGAACAGGCACAATCAGTGTATTCGGGTACCAGATGAGATTTAATCTGGAAGATGGATTTCCTTTAATGACGACCAAGAAACTTCACCTGAAATCAATAATTCACGAACTAATATGGTTCATTAGTGGTGATACCAATATAAAATACCTGAAGGATAATGGTGTAAAGATCTGGAATGAATGGGCTGATCAGGAAGGAAATCTTGGTCCGGTATATGGCTATCAGTGGCGCTCGTGGCCGACTGCCGACGGGAGAAAAATTGATCAGCTTTCGAACGTAATCAGCAATATCAAAACTTCACCTGAATCGCGGCGACATCTTGTGAATGCATGGAACGTGGGAGAGATTGATAAAATGGCCTTGCCTCCCTGTCATATACTATTTCAGTTTTATGTGGCCGGGGGAAAATTATCCTGCCAGCTTTATCAGAGAAGTGCTGACATTTTTCTGGGAGTACCCTTTAACATAGCTTCCTATTCATTGTTGACAATGATGGTGGCACAAATCACGGGACTAAAACCGGGAGAATTTATTCATACTTTTGGAGATGCACATATTTATCTGAACCATATAGATCAGGTTAAAATACAGCTTGCCAGAGAACCATTTCCTTTGCCTGAAATGGTCATTGATCCTTCAGTAGATGATATCCTTAAATTCAGGTATGATCATTTCTCCCTTATAAATTATACTACTCACCCCGGTATTAAAGGGAAAATTTCAGTTTAACATTTTAAGCCATGATCTCAATCATAGTAGCAATTGCAGAAGATAACGGAATTGGTTATAAAAATGAATTATTATGGCATCTGCCTGAAGATCTGAAGAGATTCAGGAAGTTGACCCTTGGGCATACTGTAATTATGGGGAAAAAAACATGGGAGTCGTTACCAAAAAAACCACTATCCGGAAGAAAAAACATAATTATAACAGATAATCCACTCGACAGATTCGAAGAAGGTATTACGGCATATTCAATAGAAGATGCATTAAATAAGTGTGAAGAAAATGATGAAATATTTATTATTGGAGGCGGAAGCATCTACAGGCAGTTTATGCCCATTGCCGACAGGCTAATAATAACTCATATTCATAAAAAAGCACCTGCGGACATTTACTTCCCCGTTATTGATCCTGAAATATGGAAACCTGTTGATAAAGAGGAATATACGCAGGATGATGATACCCACATTCCTTATACCTATATTATCTACGGACGAAAAAGAGAATAACTTTATGATGCTTTCAGAACTTTAAAATCTATCCTCTCCAGTTTAAGGCGGGCATAATCGGTTGTTACTGAAAGCTCATCTGCCTCAATCGAAGGCATTTCGAACATTGCATCCAGCATTATAGCTTCACAGATGGACCTTAACCCCCTGGCTCCGAGTTTGAACTCAATTGCTTTATCAACAATATATTCCATCACCTCTTCGGTGAAAGTAAGATCGATATTATCCATCTTAAAGAGTTTAATATATTGTTTTACGATTGCATTCTTCGGTTCTGTCAGGATAGCCCTGAGCGCCTGCCTGTCGAGTGGATTCAGATGAGTGAGTACGGGCAGCCTGCCGATAATTTCCGGAATAAGTCCATAGGCCCTGAGATCCTGGGGTGCAATATACTGAAGAAGATTATCCTTGTCGATTCTCTCCCTGTTTCTGGAAGCACCGTATCCAACAATTTGTGTGTTAAGCCTTTGTGCAATTTTCTTTTCAATTCCTTCAAAGGCTCCTCCACAGATAAAAAGAATGTTTTTTGTGTCAACCGGTATCATCTTTTGTTCAGGATGCTTTCTCCCACCTTGCGGAGGAACATTCACAATTGACCCTTCAAGCAGCTTTAATAATCCCTGCTGAACGCCCTCTCCTGAAACATCGCGGGTTATTGAGGGGTTATCCCCTTTTCTTGCGATCTTATCAATCTCATCAATAAACACTATTCCTCTTTCAGCAGCCCTGACATCGTAATCAGCATTCTGCAACAGTCTGGTCAAAAGACTCTCAATATCCTCGCCAACATAACCAGCTTCAGTCAGAACAGTTGCATCAACAATTGTAAATGGAACATGAAGCATTTTTGCTACTGTCCTGGCTAACAGAGTTTTACCCGTGCCGGTCTCACCTACAAGAATGATATTTGATTTTTCAATCTCAATATCTTCCTTATCAGGTTTCTGCATCAGTCTTTTGTAGTGGTTATAAACAGCAACCGAGATAATTTTCTTTGCCATATCCTGACCGATGACATATTGGTCCAGGAAGGCTTTTATTTCTGCCGGTTTCAGAAGATTAACAGTTTCGAACAAAGTATTTGATTTGCTGCCAAGTTCCTCGGTAACAATATTGTGAGCCTGTTCAATACAATGATCACAGATATGTCCTTCGAGACCTGCAACAAGCATGTTTGCTTCTTTCTTGGTCCTGCCGCAAAAAGAGCATTTATCCATTTCTATTTATGATCTGTTGTTTTTTGAAGAATCTCATCAATCATACCATATTCTTTTGCCTCAACGGACGTCATCCAATAGTCGCGATCTGCATCTTTTTCCACTTTTTCAATTGAATTTCCCGAGTGAAGGGCAATAATCTCATAGAGTTCTTTTTTGAGCTTCATTATCTCTCTGGCTGTTATTTCAATATCCGATGCATGTCCTTCAGCGCCGCCCATCGGCTGGTGAATCATAATCCGGGAGTGTTTAAGAGCGGATCTTTTCCCCTTTTTCCCGGCAATGAGAAGGATGGCACCCATTGAAGCAGCCATTCCCGTACAAATTGTAGCAATATCTGCAGAAATATACTGCATAGTATCGTAGATTCCAAGACCGGCATAAACAGATCCTCCGGGAGTATTAAAGTATACCTGGATATCTTTTCCGGGGTCAGTTGAATCAAGATAAAGCAGCTGAGCCTGGATTATATTAGCAACATAATCATCAATTGGAAGACCCAGGAAGATTATCCTGTCCATCATAAGGCGGGAGAAAACATCCATGGAAGCAATATTCAGTTGTCTCTCTTCAATGATGGTGGGAGAGATGTAATTGCTGTATATTGAGGTATATCTGTGCAGCTTAAGACTGCTGATATTCATATTGCTTTTTGCAAATTTTCTGAAATCATCAAAGTTGTTCATTTTATTAGTCTTTAATTAAAAAACAAAGATAAGGAAAATATAAGTAATCATCGCAAAGCATTGATTACTATTCAAAAAGCTTATTGAATTCATCGGCAGTAATCTTTTTGTCCTCAAGCTTTACAACCTCTTTAAGTTTTTCGATAGCTTTCTCCTCGAGGATCTTTTCTGCAATTCTTTTTGCTTCATCTTCGCGTTTTAACATCTCCTTTGCATAATTGCCGATTTGCTCATCTGTTGCGTAGTAGAGACCATATTGCTGGAACTGGTACCTGGTTATATTCTCTGCTTCTTTCAGCAACTCCTCATCTGAAATTTTTATTTCATTTTCTTTGGCAACCTTATTTCTGATCAATTGCCATTTAAGATCGCTTCTGAAGCTGTCAAATTCTTTTTCTATCTGTTCTGCAGTTGTTTTCTCATTTACCTTCAGCAGCCATTTTTTCAGGAAATCTTCTGGAAGTGAAAAATCAGTTTTCTCAAGTGCAAGTTTTTTAATATCCAGCATTACTTTATAGTCACTTTCCCTTTTCAGATTATTAACAATCTCTTCTTCAACTCGTTTCATGAATTCATCCTCAGAGTTCACCACACCCTCCCCGTAAACTTTATTAAAAAGATCCTGCCCGATTACAGCAGGCTCAAATCTGTTGATCTCTTTTATTGTAAATCTGAATTTCCCTTTTACATCTGCAACCTCTTCTTTTTTCTTATTCAGGATCCCGGCAATTTCAAAATCATTCGGTAATGCCTTTCTCAGATCAAAATCAATTTCATCATTTATTTTCTTACCTATGAAATGTTTTTTGATCTTTTCATCCTTCATTATATCGATTGAAATGGTGGTGTTTTCAGCTTTTAATCCATCTTCAGGTATACTATTCTTTTCACCAAGCTGGATAATATTGCCTTTCAGCATATCTTTTTCATCTGATTTTTCAGAGCTTTTGAATTGACCAAAACGGCGGGTATAATTACTTATATAGTCGTTTTTCATCTTTTCATCTACATCGATCTGATAATTATTTACCTTGTTCTTTTTACTGAGTTTTATTTCAAACTGTGGTGCAAGACCAAGTTCAAAGGTGAAAGTAAAATCTTCCTTGGTGTCAAAATTTATAATCTCCTGATCATTATCCTTTGGAAGAGGATCTCCGAGGATCTCAACCTTTTCGTCGTGTAAATATTTATGAATGCTTTCAGAGATAAGCTTATTGATTTCGTCGAGCTGAACGGCTTTGCCATACATTTTTTTAACAAGACCTATAGGTACCATTCCGGGGCGAAATCCTTTGATATTTGCTTTCTTGCGGTAGTCTTTCAGAACTTTCTCAACATTCTCTTCATAATCAACCTTTTTGATCTCAACCTTAAGGAGTGCGTTCAGATCATCAATGTTTTCCTTAACTATATTCATTTATTAAAAGTGTTAATATTGTGCGGATGAAGGGACTCGAACCCCCACGTCACGAAGACACAAGATCCTAAGTCTTGCTCGGCTACCAATTACGACACATCCGCAAAAAAATCCCCGCAAAAGTATAGAAAATTATCGTTAAAACAAACAGCAGATATTATCGGCGAAGTTCAAAGTTTTTCCCAAGATAGACTTTTCTTACATGTTCATCTTCAGCAAGTTGGGAAGAGGTGCCTGCCATCAGTATCCTTCCTTCGAAAAGCAGATAGGCACGGTCGGTGATCGAAAGAGTCTCGTGAACGTTATGATCTGTGATCAGAATCCCAATGTTTTTACTCCTCAGGTGGGAGACAATGCTCTGTATATCTTCAACAGCAATAGGATCAACTCCGGCAAAAGGCTCATCAAGAAGGATAAATCTCGGCTTAAGTGCCAGTGCACGTGCAATTTCGGTGCGTCTTCTTTCTCCTCCGGATAACTGGATACCCATACTTTTCCTGATTTTACTCAGACCGAACTCAACCAGGAGAGTCTCCAGTCTTTCTTTTTGCTCTTCAACAGGAAATCCGGACATCTCAAGCACTGCCCTAATATTATCTTCCACAGACAGATTCCGGAATACAGATGCTTCCTGTGCAAGATATCCAATACCTTTCCGTGCTCTTTTGTACACCGGAAGGGATGTTATATCCTCATTATCAAGATGTATAGTACCGGCATTTGGTTTTATCAGGCCGACAATCATATAAAATGAAGTTGTCTTTCCTGCCCCGTTCGGACCAAGAAGTCCCACTATTTCTCCCTGTTCCACTTCAATAGAAACCTTATCCACCACAGTTCTGCTATGGTACCTTTTTATCAGATTATCGGTATAGAGTTTCATGGTTTATTATTATGTGGCAGTTTCTACCTGAGGTTCATTATTATCATTCATAAAATCATCGTGCATTTTTGCTTTTTTCTTCATCACAATCTTTGATATTAAAATACTTATTTCATAAAGACCCAGCAGAGGAACGGCGACCAGCGTCTGAGAAAATACATCGGGGGGAGTTATAATGGCAGCAATTATGAAGATGATGACAATAGCATATCGCCTGTATTCTATCATGAAAGAAGGCGTTATAATTCCGATCTTGGTAAGAAAAAAGGCAACAATAGGAAGTTCAAATATGAATCCGCTGGCTAGTACTATTGAAGTCAATGTTCCTATATAGGATCTTATATTAATCTGATTCACAATCTGATCACTGATATCGTATGTTCCAAGAAAGTGGAGGGAAAACGGGAAAATCATATAATATCCGAAAACTACACCAGTAAAGAAAAGTAATGAGGTTGCCAATACGGCTCCTCTGATGTTTTTTCTTTCGTTTTCACGAAGGGCCGGCTTGAAAAATTTCCAGAACTCCCAGATAATAATGGGGAATGCCAGAATTATGCCTACAACTATTGCCATAGCAAAATGTGTCGTTAGCTGACCCGACATCTGTATATTTATGAGGTTGAATGGCTTAGAATTGATACACAAGGCTGTAAATCTCTGAGTATTATAATGATCATTAAGAAAGCCACCCAAATTACAGAGAATACGATTAGTAAAGAAACCCGGATTTCTCGGAGCAAATATTATATTATTAAATATGAAGTTTTTCAGGAAAAACGCCACGACGAACATTACCACAATAGCAAGAATAGATCTTATGATATGCCACCGAAGCTCCTCTAAATGTTCAAGAAACGACATCTCTTTGTCCCCGTTATTTCCACCTTTTTTTCTCCTGAACGCCATTATTAATAAATGTATTTGAATTAAAAATTACAGCCTGTAAAGATGATAAATCTTATTCTGCAAAACAATAGTATTCAAACTGCGTTATTTATTTCATTGCATATCATTAATTTAACAATATGAGTATTAACAAAAAAAAATAGTTGAAAATTGATTTTGATCTTAAATTTATTTAAATTTGATATAAGCTATTGATAGGACAGAAAATTTATAATCAGGTTTTTACTCTGAATTTTCTCCGGTCATAGATTCTTCATTTCGCAGGGAGGGGATAAAAATGTTAGATGATTCTACAATACATGATTATCTGAAAAAGTACTTTGGTTTTGATGTTTTCAAAGGCAACCAGGAACCTATTATCCGTAATGTTCTGGCAGGAAGGGATACGTTTGTTCTTATGCCAACCGGCGGAGGGAAATCTCTTTGTTACCAGCTTCCCGCCGTTATGAAAAGGGGGACAGCAATTGTTATTTCTCCGCTTATTGCCCTGATGAAAAATCAGGTGGATGCGATGCGAAACTTCAGCACCGGCGACGAAGTAGCCCATTTCTTAAATTCCTCCCTTACCAAAACCGAAATTGCCAGGGTTAAAAATGACGTTTTAAAAGGGATGACCAAATTGCTTTATGTGGCTCCGGAATCTCTTACAAAAGAAGATAACATTGAATTTCTGAAGAATATTGAGATCTCTTTTTATGCTGTTGATGAGGCACATTGCATTTCAGAATGGGGACATGATTTCAGACCTGAATACAGGCGTATACGTCCGATCATAGATACTATTGGAAGGTCTCCCATTATAGCGCTAACCGCCACGGCAACACCTAAAGTCCAGCATGATATACAAAAAAACCTTGGGATACTTGAGGCAGATGCCTTTAAGTCTTCATTTAACAGACCAAATCTTTATTATGAAGTAAGATCCAAACAGGATGTCACGAAAGAGATAATTAAATATATAAAGAACAATGCCGGCAAATCGGGTATAATCTATTGCTTAAGCCGCAAGAAAGTCGAAGAGCTTGCTGAAACTCTTAAAGTTAACGATATAAAGGCTCTCCCATATCATGCAGGCATGGATTCCGCCACACGCACTTTGAATCAGGACAAATTTCTGATGGAGGAAGCTGATATTATTGTTGCTACAATAGCTTTCGGAATGGGCATTGACAAGCCTGATGTAAGATATGTAATTCATTATGATATTCCCAAAAGCCTTGAAGGATATTACCAGGAGACAGGACGGGCGGGACGTGACGGAGGTGAAGGAAACTGTATTGCTTATTATAGTTACAATGATATTCTGAAACTTGAGAAAT
>PMEC01000039.1:4745-13004 GCA_003155705.1 Bacteroidales bacterium | reverse complement strand
ACTTATTAAGAATAAATACTATGAGGGTTAATATTGATACTCCGTGCAAAAATGCCGCAATCAGATTCTTCAACGCAAAAATAGTACTATACCAGTGAAGGTCAATGGACATCATCCAATCAAATGCCGCAAGTGAAAAGGTTACAGCAAGAATGAAAATCAGAATTTTTGAATAGAGTTCGCTTTTACCAAACAAAGACATAATCCCTTTCTCATCCTCTCTGCCCGTCAGGTCCTCTTCAAGTGAAAGTTTTCGTAATTTCCGGATAAGAACAATCCATAATACAAAATAAATAACCATTCTGGCGAAGAAGAAAGGAACGTTCAGAAAAGCCGATTTATGCTGTAATACCGGATCAAGGACAATCGCTTCTTTATGAGACCATTGATAAATGTCGTGCAGGCCAAAACAGAGAAGTAAGAAAAAGAGTGCTGCAAAAGGGATATAAGACATCATTGCTTCAGGAATTCGCTGAAAAGCTGAAGACCAGCCGGACTGCGAAATCTTCTGAATAACGAAAAAGAAGGCGCCTCCCATCGCCAGTGAAAAAAAATAATAATTTACAATCAGATAGTGAGCCCAGGTTAACCGATGGTCCGTCAATAACCCAACAATAAAACTGGCTGCTCCGATGGCTATCAGGAGAAAGGTAATTATTCTGAAGTTCCTTGAAATTGTTATTTGATCCTTCATTATTTATTTTCCCCCTCTTTAATATCTGTAATTCCCATAACTTTCCCCTGAAGTTCCCGGATGTATATTACGAGCATCCATCTGTCATCAGCTCTTACCTGGGAGCCATGTGCCCCCATAGCACCAAATCCCAGTGTTATAGAATGATATATCTCACCGTCCCTCAGTTTGCCTGCAGTTTCTGAAATCAGGGAGCGTGGTTTTACAGGATATAAACCGCTCTTGTAAAGACGTCCATCCCCCTCACCACGAATACCGTGACATCCTATACAAAAAGTAGAATAAACTGTTTCCCCCCGCTGGATAGATTCATCAGTCCGGGAAATGGGATTGACCAGTTCCTTCCCCGCTTTAATACGGGACTCCGGATCAATTGTATATTCAAATGGCGTAAATCCTCTTGGAATTGTGCCGGCAGAAGGAACTCTCATTGTCATACCATCTTTAAATTCCGGATTCCTGGAATTCGTTTCATAGGCAGTTGAATAAAACATATCCGGGAAATAATCCCAGCCCGGATTATTCCTGCTCCTGTTGCAGCTTAAAATAATAAATGAAACCAATAGCAGGAATACTGTTTCGTATGCAGTTTCCCTTTTAAAAATAATTTTCATGCTTTTACGCTTTCAAATTCTTTATCCAAAACCTCAATTGCGCCCTGTTCTTTCATAACAATTTCAGCCCTGCGGGCATTTGAAATATCCTGGTTATCATTATCTACTACAATAACAAATTTGTCATTTGTCGCTCTCGGGTCAAAGATTGTATTCTCACGACCGGGAAAAAGTTTTGACCTCGCTGAAAAAAGGACAAGACTTGCTATTGTTACAGTAAGAATTGTAACAATAATTGTGACGACGATAAATGAAGGAAAGGAGTTAAATGGTTTACCTCCATAAACAACAGGCCAGTCAATCACAGAGGTATAATAGAGAAAAGCCAGTGTGGCTATAATCCCGAATAGCCCGAAGAAATAGGCGGCAGTCGGGAGTCTGGATTTACGCTTCATCAAATGAAATACTTCATGTATCGGATATGGCGTAAACACATCATATATTAAAAATTCCTTCTCCTTCAATAATTTGATTGATGTAAGAAATTTTCCCTCATCATCGAAAACCCCTATTTTAAATGTTCTCGTCATAACTACGTCTGATTAATCCTCTGTTTTATTTCCGATATGCACCACCCCCTTAAGTTCGCTGATTGCCAACATCGGAATATATCGCATGAAAAGCAGAACTCCGACACCAAATAATCCGAGGGTCCCGGCAAATACTCCAATATCGATTATCGTAGGGGTATATGAAACCCAATTAGATGGAAGGAAATCTTTACTTAGTGAGGTAACCACAATATTGTATCTTTCTAACCACATCCCGACATTTATCGAAAGAGAAACAAACAGCAGCCACTTCCAGTTTCTTCGCATCTTCCTGAACCAGAAAAGCTGAGGGATTAAGGCATTGCAAACAATCATACCCCAGAATTGAATTGTATAATCGCCGGTGATTCTATTCCTGAAAAATGTAAACATTTCATATTGATTGCCAGAGTACCATGCAATGAAGATTTCAGTCAGGTAGGCGGTTCCCATTATCAATGATATAAAAACAAGAATCCTGGCTATTGCATCCATATGGTTATCGGTAATATAATCTGTAAGCTTGTAAATTCTCCTTATTAGAACCATAAGAGTCATTACCATCGCAAATCCAGAGAAAATTGCTCCTACGACAAAAAAGGGCGGAAATATTGTAGTATGCCATCCCGGTTCAATTCCGACAGCAAAATCGGTAGCAACAATTGAGTGAACGGAAACCACTAGTACGGCAGCTATGCCCCCAAGTATAAAACTAAGCGATTCATAGCGTATCCAATGGCGGCTTGAGCCGGTCCATCCAAGGCTGAAAAAGCCGTATAAAGTTTTTCTTAATCTTGAAGCTGTTTTATCCCTTATTGTGGCAAGGTCCGGTAACATTCCGAGATACCAGAAAGAAACAGATATTAAAAGATATGCAGTAATTGCTGTAAAATCCCAGAACAGAGGAGAGTTAAAATTCACCCACAACGGACCTCTAGTATTCGGATATGGGAAAATATAAAAAGCAAGCCATATTCTTCCCATGTGCAGAGCCGGGAATAGTGCTGCCGAGATTACAGCAAAAACAGTCATGGCTTCTGCAGCCCTGTTAATGGATGTCCTCCATCTCTGTCTTAAGATAAGTAAGAAAATTGAAAATGCAGTTCCTGCATGTCCTATGCCTATCCACCAGACGAAATTTACAATTTCCCATCCCCAGGCAACCGAATTATTCACACCCCATGTGCCAATTCCCTTATTAACAGTTATATAGATAGCATATCCTCCAAAAAGAGCGGCTGCTGAAGCAATCCCAAAAGCAATAGTCCACCACAATCCGGGTCGCACATCCAGCGGGTTAATTATCTCCTCGGTAATCTGACCAAGTGTTTTATTCCCTTCAATAAGAGGCCCTCTGATTTTTCTGTTATACATTGATTGGCTTCTGAATAATTATGTATTTAGTTTTTCATCATTCCTGATTTTTGTAAGATATCCTACGGAAGGAAGAGTATGTAACTCTTCAAGCAAGGCGTATTTCCTTGGATCTGTGAATAACCTCGAGACTTTACTGTTTCTATCATTAAGATTGCCAAAAACGATGGCTCCTGAAGGACATGCCTGCATACAGGCTGTCTTTATCTCATAATCTTTAAGCCTCCTGTTTTCAAGTTTAGCCTGTAATTTCTTCTCCTGAATCCGTTGAACACATAATGAACATTTCTCCACAACACCTCTCTCTCTGACTGTAACATCAGGATTTAAAACCATTTTCCCAAGATCTGAAGCAGTATTAAAATCAAATGCTTTGTTATTGGTATAGCGGTACCAGTTAAATCTCCTGACTTTATAAGGACAGTTATTAATACAATACTTTGTGCCGACACATCGGTTGTAAGTCATCTGGTTCAATCCTTCACTGCTATGGTTTGTTGCGGAAACCGGACAAACATTTTCGCAGGGAGCATTATCACAATGCTGGCATACCAGTGGTTGAAAATAGACCAGGGGATTATCGGGATTATCTGAATAATATCTGTCTATCTTAATCCAATGCATTATCCTTCTCCTGATAACTTCATTTTTACCGACAACAGGGATATTGTTTTCTGCCTGGCAGGCAATAACACAGGAATTACATCCGACGCAAGAATTCAGATCTATTGATAGCCCCCAGCGAAACCCATCATATTTCACATCCGGATACAGGGTCTTGTGTGTTGATTCAAATTCTTTATGAAACTCATTCCCGGAAGATGGGTCTTTTTTATATTTACTAAGAACAGTCTCCCTGACAATTGGCCTTCCCTCCATCGAATAGTGTTCCTGAGTAAGTGCGAGCTGTTTCCGTTTTAAGGTGTTGTCAGGTTTGTCAATTGAAAATCCATACATTTTGTTTCTTTCACTTATCCTTACGAAAGGGTACATATTTACCCCAATATTTTTGCAGACCGGACCGGAGTTTGTATGACCATATCCAAGAGAAACTGAGATTGTTCCTTCAGTCTGTCCGGGCTGAATAAATGCAGGAAGAATCAGACCATCAGCAATCTTAACCAGAGATCCCATTTGCAGACCTAACTTTTTGGCATCCGTTAATGAAACAGCAGCAACGTTTTCCCAGCATTGCCGGGAAATCGGGTCTGGTAATTCCATTAACCAGGGGTTATTGGCATGCAAACCCGTTCCAAGAGATACACTTTCGGAAATAATAATCTCATAGCCGTTAGAAAGCACATTTGATGAACTTTTCATTACTTTATTAAGCCCTTCTTTATTAAAGTTGAAAGAGTTCCTCTCCGGGACCTTATAACTAAAGATACCATTCCCCAGAGATTCATTCCAGAATTTTCTGAAATCTGAAAAGGCAGAATGGGGATAATATGTTTTTTCCCAGTTCGAGATCAAATAATTATGATAAGGGGTGGATTTTCCGGTCCATTTCAATAATGAATCCTGGAATGAGCGGGTATCAAAAATCGGATTGATGCATGGCTGACTTAAGCTTAATTGCCCAGGAATAATTTCTGAATCATCCCACAACTCCAGATAGTGATGAACGGGGCATTCGTACTTACAACGTCCAACCGTTTCATTTAAACTTACAGTCATATTTATTGTCAATTCTGTCTTTTTTATCCCGGCTAAAAACTTATTTGAATCAGGATAATCGTATACCGGATTAACATTATACATTATCAATGCATTGACAGTGCCATTGTTCAGTTCATTTACAAGATTTTCCATATTGCTGTCAATGCCCGAAGCAATGTTAAGACTGTTATTCAGATCGATACACTCTGTATAGCTACCTAACAGCAAGTTAATTCCATTGACAATAATCTGTATGTCAACATTATTTGTTCCTGATAGTACTATAGCTTTCCCTTTTGATTCAATGAGATTTCCGGCAAGTTCCGAAAGGTCTTCTCTGTATGGAACACCAGGGAATATCTCTCCTCCTGTTTTTTCCGCAATTTTATTGTACAAATCAATCAACAGGATTTTTTCTTCTGAAGGCTTAATTTTTTTCCTTATATCAGCATTGGCTCCTGTCAGGCTCATCCCTGATTCGAAATGAATATGCAGCAGCATGTCTTTTTCCTCATTATCCGGTTTTCGCCTGGAAATATAATCCGGGATAAAATGAACCGGGGATACCCAGGTTCCAAGAAAATCTGCATTTATTGAAACAACAACCGATGTATTCCGGAAATGATAATCTGGAATTACTTGTCTCCCGAAACATATAGAATTAGCTTCCAGAACTGCGGAATATGAGATAGCGTCATATTGAACCCATTTAAAATTCTTGAACCGGGCCCCGAATTCATTTATCAGTTTGGCGGTAGAAGGGGAAAGAATACTTGAAGTAAGCAAAACAATTTCTCCTCCTGTTGAATTTATCCTGGTTAATTCTGATGTGATTTTTTTATCAATTATTTCCCATGAAACAGGTAAATTATCTTCAGTTGGTGATTTCAGGCGTGCATCATCATAAAGACTTAATACTGACGCCTGTACTCTGGCTGTAGTTCCTTCTTTGTTAAATGAGCATAAGGCATTTCCCTCTATTTTTATTGGCCGTCCGTCTCTTGTTTTTACCAGAATGCCGGAATATTCGTGCCCGTCATAATAACTCGATGCATAGTATAACGCCTGCCCTGGAGTAAGTTCGGGTGGTTGTATGATATATGGCAAGGCTTTCAAAACAGGTCTTTTGCAACTTGCAAGAACGGCTGCCGAAGCAAAACTAAACCCGAGAACCTTCAAAAAATCCCTTCTGGATGTACCCTGGCGAACGAAATCCACTTCAAACAGATCAAGCAACCGGTTATTATTAGACTCACTGGTATTTTCATTTTCACCGCGTGCCAGGTTCTCTGATTCTTTTGGATTTTTCCTGTCGGTTTTCATATTTTATACCTTTCCAAAATTATGCTGTTAATAATGACATTTCATGCATTCTGTACCCCCCACCATGCGTACAGTAACACTGTCAACCACTCCCTTTTTAACCTTTTCAACCAGATCAATGTATTCCGAATAAAATTTATTATTATGAATATTTATTTTCTTAGTCCGGTGACAATTTATGCACCACCCCATTGATAAATCACCGACCTGTTTAATGACATTCATTTCTTCAACCTTCCCATGACATTCCTGGCACTTAACTTCTCCAACACTTATGTGCTGTGCATGGCTGAAAAAAACATGGTCTGGAAGGTTATACACTCTTATCCATTCTATAGGTTTTTTAGCCTCGAATGCGCTGATTATTTTTGCTATTTCTGTCGCACCTGAGCGAGTGCCATTTCGTACCATCAGGTGGCAGTTCATACATACATTTTCAGGTGGAATACCGGCAATTTTGCTATATGGGGCAGAACTATGACAATAAATGCAATCTGTTCCATTCTGCCCTGCATGAACCGCATGGGAAAATTTTATCGGTTGAAATGGAGCATAGTCTTTCGAGTGACCCAATGCGATGGCATCAATAACAAGTGTGTTTATAATAAAAATAGTTGTAACAATAAGAACAGAATAATTTATCCATCGTTTTTTTACGATTTTTGTTATTATAAGATCTGTTATTGAAAAAAGGAATAAAACCGAAGCAATAATGAATAAAAAGAGATTCGTAATTACTGGTTTATTTTTTTTAAGCCCAATATCAACGAATCTATCCATATAGGCTTTGATCAATATGATATCTTCGGTTGTCAGCTGAAAACCTTTATGCACCTGGGCCATTTTCTGCCCTGATGGCCGGAGCAGCACCCGGTTTAAATCCTCTGTGGTTTTATCAAGATACTTCCTGGAAATTTCCAGAGCATCAGGGTTCCAGTTCAATGTGTCTGATTCTCTCGTATTATGACATCCGGCACAATTTATTGATTTATTATCCTGGTAAACTAATCCAAAGAAAAGCCTTTCCCCCCTGACAAGGTTCTCCGCATTTAACATCCCCGGGTTATTGCCGACTGAATCTTTAGGCTGAATTCCAATTGACTGGACAGGAATATTTATAACCAACAATAAAATTAAAAGGGCCAAATATTTAGTTTTATATATGGGGAANNTTTTCTCAAAAATGCATCAAATTCAAAAATATGAAAACGGTACAAAATAAATAACAAATATGTCCGATTTTAAGTTAATTCATTCAAATATGTTTATAAAGGTAGCCAAATATGATTATCTGTCTTTACTACTATTTTCAATCTTTGCAGCAGTAGGAAGCTATTCCGGGGCTATAAGAAATATGAAAATAGAAACGGCATTTTTTGCAATTAAATTCAAGCTTAATTAAAAATCCGGAATTTGTGGCAAAAGATTTTTATTTATACTCCTGGGCCAGTTTTTGTAATTCATCAGATTCATAAATATTCTTGCCTGTATTTTTCTGTAAAATTACAATCATTGCCTTAGCTACATCCCCGGCTTGTATCGCTCTGTATTTTTTCATTTTCCCTAGAAGTAAAGGATGAAATACCTTCATAACAATTTTACCGGCTATTTCTCCTGTTCGCTTTTCTTTCCTCTCTCCAAGAAGCATGGCGGGTCTAACAATTGCAATATTTTCAAGGTTTAGTTTTAGGATCTCCTGTTCCATTTCACCCTTGATCCTCAGATAATAATTTGAAGATCCAGGTGCAGCGCCTATTGATGATACTATTGCCAGTTTTTTTACACCATTAGTAACAGCTGCAGTTGCAATTATAACAGGAATATCGCAGTCAATCTCTTTCATTTTCTTTATTGATCCGGCTTTCTTAATTGTTGTTCCCAGACAAATAAACAAATCATCTCCCTGAATTGCAGGTAAATAAGTTTCAGGATTAGAAAAATCAACTACAAATTCTTCAATTTTATTATTAGAAATCTCTACTGGCTGCCGAATAAATATTTTAATCGTCAGATATTCTTCTGACCGGAGAAGTTCCTCAAGAAGCAGATTTCCTATAAGTCCGGT
>PMEC01000039.1:490-4727 GCA_003155705.1 Bacteroidales bacterium | reverse complement strand
CTCACATTAATAATTTTTTACTATTTTGCGCCCCTTAATTTAAACTCAACAAAATGTCATCGGCAAAAAAATCCGTGTTATTAATATTACTCATTCTTTTTGCAGATCAGGTACTTAAAATCTGGATCAAAACACACCTGGTTCTTGGTCAGGAGATTCAAATATTCGGTAACAGGGGAATGCTTCATTTCATAGAAAACAATGGAATGGCATTCGGAATGGAAATGGGAGGAAAACCAGGAAAACTGGTCTTAAGTATTTTCCGGATTATAGCAATTTTGGGGATAGGCTGGTATCTATCTTCTCTGATAAATAAAAAAGCAAATCTGGGTCTAATCCTGGCAGTAAGTGTAATTATGGCTGGTGCGATAGGAAATATTATTGACAGCGCTTTTTATGGAATGATTTTCAGTGATAGCTATAATTATCCGGCAATATTATTTCCGCCAGGGGGCGGTTATGCTTCTTTTCTTCATGGGCGGGTAGTTGATATGTTTTATTTCCCGTTAATAAACACCCACTGGCCAGCCTGGTCTCCTATTAAACCCGGTCAATCATTTGTTTTTTTCAGACCGGTTTTCAACCTTTCTGATGCCTCAATAACCTGTGGTGTTTTTTCAATCCTTCTATTTCAGAAAAGAATGTTCCGTGAATTACCCGAAGAAACCAGAATAGGATCGTTATAAAAATCAGGTGTTGCAGCATCCGTTTACACAGTTCAGGAGAACCTTCAATGTCTCATGTTTAAGGTAATAATAGATATTCTTACCTTCTCTCTTTGAAGAAAGAACCCCTTTATCTTTTAATATTCCAAGATGATGTGATGCTGTTGCCTGTTCAATTCTGAGCTGTTTATGAATCTCTGTTACAGTTAGTTTCTGCCCGTCTTCAAGGCATCCGATAATTGAAATCCTGGTAGGATGGGCTATTGCCTTAAGCATGTTGGCTGCTTTTTCCAGATTCTCTGGATTTAACTGACTATGTTCCATTTTATGAAGTTAATTTCTGCCGCAAATATATATAAATATGTTCATGTGATCTATGTGTTTCATTCAGTATTGTTTTTTCTTTGTAAAGGACTTTTATAAGTTATAATAGCTTAACGAAGAATGCTATTAGTAATCCGATCTATGCGTTTTTGCTATATTTTTATGTAAGTTTGAATGAAATAAAATGACATGTCAACACTCTCTTCCATAAAAAAGCCTGTTGAAAAAGATATGGCAGCTTTTGAAGACTATTTCAGCAAAACTATGCGAAGTGAGATTCCTTTATTAAAAATAGTTTTAAATTATATATTTCGTCGTAAAGGCAAGCAAATGAGGCCATTATTGGTGTTTCTAAGCGCTCGTCTTAATGGAGAAATTTGTGAAGCAACTTATGTGGCGGCCACGCTTATTGAACTTCTTCATACAGCTTCACTTGTTCACGATGATGTTGTTGATGATGCTGAGGAAAGAAGAGGTGCATTATCGGTAAATGCTTTATGGAATTCTAAAATTGCGGTTCTCGTTGGAGACTATATGTTGTCGAAGGGTTTGCTGATTACCGTTGAAAAGAACCGGTATGATATGCTTGAGATTGTTTCAGAGGCTGTAAAGTCTATGAGCGAGGGGGAATTACTCCAAATACAAAAGGCCAGAAAACTCAATATAAAAGAGGAAGATTATTATAAAATCATCAGTATGAAAACAGCTGCATTTATAGCAGCCTGTACCGCTTGTGGCGCCAGGTCAGTGACCGAAGATACAGATACAATAATGACAATGAAAGATTTCGGAGAAAATGTCGGTATTGCTTTCCAGATTAGAGATGATCTTCTTGATTATGAGGGAAATGGCCTGACGGGAAAAGCTCCCGGAAATGATATCAAAGAAAAAAAAATTACACTTCCGTTAATCTATTCGCTGGAACAATCTCCGAATTCAAAAAAAAGGCATATTCTTTCCATTGTAAGAAACAAGAAAAAAACAAAAGCTGAAATCACTGAAGTAATCGAATTTGTCTCAGAATACGGGGGAATGCAATATGCAGAACTCCGCATGAATCAGTTCCGCGATAAAGCCCTGGCAATTCTTGATTCATATGCCGATTCGGAGGTAAAAGACTCGATGAAAGAATTTGTCTTTTATACGACCACCAGGAATAAATAATTCATTTCTAATTATCTTACTGCTTCAAGCTGAACTGGAGGTACTTTTGCAATATCTTTCAGGTAATAGCGTGATCCTATATAAAAAAGAAGAGCTCCCACAATTAATATAAACGGGAGTATCCCCATTGCCGTTTTAATATTTGACAGGTCAGAAATCTTTCCCAGGACAATTGGTGCTGTGAAAGAACCAAGGAGATTTTGAACTGCAACAGCAATCGCATAAGAAGTAGCTCTTAACCCGGGATGAATAACATCTTGTGTAACAGCTGCAGCACCTGCAATAAACATCATTATAAATATTCCAAATAAAAACAGTATAGCAATCTGCCCGATCCCTTTTAATAGAAAAAAAGCTACGAAAAGCAGCAAGGATGAAATAAATGTCGTCGCCGCAGGGAAAAGCATTCTTGCCCTGGGTTCAGATTTCCTCCATTTATCCGTAAGAAACCCACCCAGTGGTGCTCCGATTAATGCCAGCATCATCACCGCACCGGCCAGGGTACCGGCATTTTGTGGCGGTAGACTGTTTCCTGTTTCAAAAAATTTTGGAAGCCATACAATCATAGCAGTTGTTACAAAGACCACGGCAGCCATGCCGAAATAAGTGAATATCACCGACGGCTTAGTAATAAACTCCTGTATCATGTCTTTCTTTTCCATCCTGATTTTATTATTGCTCTTGTCAACNNGCAACAATTCCAAAAGCATGCTTCCAGCCCAGATAGTGAGCTATAATTCCCCCCATTGTTACGCCGATTGCGGAGCCAAGGGGGATGGATGCATTCCATAATCCCATCATTTTTGATCTTCTGTCAATGGGGTACATTCCTGATATTAAGGCACTTCCTCCCGGGGCATACCCGGCTTCCCCAAAGCCAATAAATATGCGCGCCATAAATAGCTGAACATAGTTCCCTGTGAGTGCACAAAAGGCTGTTGCAAGGCTCCAGACTATAGCCATCAGCCCTATTGTTTTTGTTCTGCTCCAGCGATCAACGAGTATTGATACAGGAAAGGTAAGTATTCCGATAGCAAGATATATGACCGACACCAGCCAACCACACTGGGTGTCTGTAATAAACCAGTCTTTCTGAATTGAGGTAAACATAGAACTTACAACCATCCTGTCGGCATAATCGAAAAGGTATAGCAAGAACAGAAGCATAAATACATAATTGGAATAACCTTTTGAGAACAGGTATCCATGGCGATCTTCAGGACTTTTCATGACAAAATTATTTAGGTTAGTTCTACCCGGATTATTAAGTGTTTGTATTTCAGAATTTTATTCTATCTGTTCTTAATCAGTAAATGAACCCTCAGGCCAAGTAAATAAAAAAATGCAATAATTTTATAATTTGTCGTATTTTTAAGTCTTTATACTTATTTACATTTTATGTTTATTTGAAGAAACTTATAATCGAATCCAGATGACATCACTTAGACAAATTGAAGATTTTATAAGTGCCGAACCCGTGGCAATTGTCGGAGTTTCCCGCGATCCAAAAAAATTCGGGCAAATGGCTTTTAAAGAACTTAAAAACAAGGGATTAAATGTTATTCCGGTAAATCTCTCTGCTGAAGAAATACTTGGAGTTAAAGCCTATCCCAATATAACTGCTCTTCCGCCGGAAGTAAGGGGGGTTGTTATTATGACAAAAAAGGATCAGACTGCTGATGTAGTCAGAGAGGCAATGGCAAAGGGGTTAAAGAATATTTGGATACAACAGGCGGCTGAAAGTAAAGAGGCCTTGAAAGAACTCGAAGGAAGTGATATTAATTACATTACAGGAGAATGTATCCTGATGCATTATAAACCGCATAGTGTCCATAAATTCCATAAAACTCTTAAGAAATTTTTCGGTCGATTCCCCAGATAAATTTCAGGTAATCGATGAATGATGTTTAATTAACAAATTTTACCATATGGACTATGATCGTACACGAAGAAATTTTTTGAGGACAACTGCCCTGGGATTAATTGCAGCGCCCATGGTGACTGGCCTTCCGGGTTTTGGAAAATTTGAAGATCCGGATCTTCAAAACAGAGAGTCGGTAAGGGAAAAAAAGGCTGCTACCGGA
>PMEC01000039.1:0-428 GCA_003155705.1 Bacteroidales bacterium | reverse complement strand
TGATTATCCTATTATGCAGGTCCGCTGGGAAGGAAAATGGATTCAGGGCCGGACCGGCCTTATTTTTGCACTCGACTGTGAAAATACTGGAATTTCAGGCCCGGGGAAAATTGCAGGAAATCATGCCCTTGGCGGAAGACCAACTCCTCAGAATCCATTACGCCATCCTGCACTTATTGAACCGATGGGTTGCACTAATGTTCTGTTTGAGGGTTTTTCTGCCGATTATCATCTGATGTGGGGGATTCATCCCACCTACTGTGAAAATGTCACAATTAAGAACCTGACAATCAGAAACAGTGGTGGCAACGGGGATGGAATTGATATTGATTCCTGTAAACACGTATTTATTGATGGTTGTGATATTGCAACCGGAGATGATTGTATCGCTATAAAATCGGGCAGGGGAATGGAGGCCTATTCCCTGC
>PMEC01000069.1:3929-4460 GCA_003155705.1 Bacteroidales bacterium | reverse complement strand
GTGTCAGCATTTCAAACAGGAAGGCTACTATGAATTAGGGTACAAAGTATCTTTTACTCAACTGCAAATAAATGATTTTGGTCTGATCGATGGTACGGCGGTATTAGTTGCCGGCTCTGCCAGCTAATGGCGAAGAAAAGACCAAATTATATTATATTATATTGAGGTCGCAAATTGCGTCCACAAGATTTAAAATTAACAATTCGAATTATTACATTTTCTGAATCAGAAGTTAAAATAGTGGTCACAAATTGTGACCTCAAGTTGTGGAGGTTCAAGATATGCTCCTATGGCTTTTACTGAGCAAGGTGTGGCAATGTCATCAAGTGTCCTTAACAGTGATCGGGTCAAAAGGGTAAATGAATTATCTGGGACGCCTGACACTTNNCAAATCGGTACAGCAATTGGAGTAATTTGTGTTTCTGGCGCCCGCCCGTACGACCGTTACGGTCGGGCGGGCAGCCAGCCGGATTCCTGTCCCGTTTGTGAGTAGTGAAGCTTTCCGGGTAGCACTGACCGTATTAGCAACTG
>PMEC01000069.1:2024-3909 GCA_003155705.1 Bacteroidales bacterium | reverse complement strand
GGGTCAACAGCGTCATAAGCATGGATTAATCTATTGCGAAATCCAACTATTTTTCGGGCATTGATCAAAGTAGAGTCAGGAAATATCTTTTCGAATTTATTAACTGCTTCTCCAATAATCCCAAGTTGTCTTTCGACAGCACTTTGAGTTTTTAAATCAGAAATATAATCATCATAATTCGAAATGTCTGATGTAAATGATTCAATTAAATCAATCGCCTGTAAAATGTCAGCCAAGTATTTATTGCCCTGATCCGTCATAAATTAAAACCTTTGTTGAGTCAATACTTTTTCGTAAGAATGGATTGCGGATTGAAGAATCAGTCAATAAATCAACTTTTCTCCGAAAATAGACTTCGAATAAATCCCAAAGTGAGAGTAATTTTTCTCCCCTATCAATTGGATCTTTAGAATCTATTTCTACAAGAAGGTCAATGTCACTTTTATTGATATCAAATCTCTCAGTAACGGATGAACCAAATGCATATAAGTACTTTACTTTGTGTGTCTTACACAAATTCGTAAAATCTTTCTTGTTTTTTAATATTTCATCCGTTATGATCATTTGTCAAAGATATATAAATTTTCTTAGAGCATATCGTGGTAGCAAGGAAGCTTGTTGCGAACTTACTTATAGTGTTCGTCTTTAGCTTTTAATGAAAGGAAACCCTCGGGCATAGGTGATTTAACAATTATCATTTCCTCCCTGACCGGATGAGGGAACGATAAAGAATAAGCATGAAGTCTTATACGGCGTATGTAATCAGTTGAGGCTCCGTATTTCCGATCTCCTACAATCGGGCAGCCGATATCTGAAAGGTGCACTCTTATCTGGTTCTTCCGGCCTGTCTCAGTTTGAACATCAAGTAGTGTGTTATTATTTACCTGTTTAATTGTCTTGTAGTTTGTTATGGAGAACTTGGCATTGGTTGTTTCGCGGGAGGAATGCACTTTCTGGGATTTATCTTCAATNNAGCCAGCTTTTTATTGTGTCCTCAGCCTTGTCGGGAATACCTTCTACAAGGGCAAAGTAATGTTTTTCAGTCTCTTCCCACTTTTCTTTAATTGTTTCCATAGCTTCCCGCGTCTTGGCAAACAATAACACACCTGATACTTCTTTGTCAAGCCTGTGCACAACATATGCCCTGGTCTTTCCTTTACTTTGCTTTTTTAAGAACTCGGTGATAATATCCTGAATGCTAAGGCTGCCATCTGTACTTGATGTCGGTTTGCCGGCAGGTTTATCTACCACAATAATATGCTGATCTTCAAATAAAACAGGGAAAGGTAAGCCTTTGGTTGAATTCCCACCACGCAGATTGATTTCAACGATATCACCATGATTCAGCGGATAAGAATGTAATGTAACCGGTTTATCGTTTATCCTGATAGTCCCGCTTTGAAGCAGCTTTTTTATCCTGGTCCTTGGTGAATCGGGATACTGCTCCACAAGAAATTCGATAAGAGTAATTGATTTGCTTACAGTCGTTTTCAAATAGTTGGATATTAATTTAAATTTTCCTTTAGGATTTATCTTTGAGTGCGGTCAATATTCGCGCAGGTGTCATAGGAAGCTGGAAAAGTCTTGCACCCGTGGCATCAAAAACAGCATTGGCAATAACAGCTCCCATGCAGATAATCGGAGGCTCTCCACCTCCCTGGGGTGCCTGGTCTTTTCTGTCCAATATCATTGTGTCAATTTTTGGGACCCATGAAAAATGAGGTATCTCATAAGTGTCAAATGAGTGGTTTTTGATATCTCCTCCCTGAAATTGAATTTCTTCGGTCAGAGCATATCCCAATCCCATGGTAATACAACCTTCCATCTGTAACGCTGCACCTTCCGGGTTAACGCAAAGACCCATATCCTGGGCGCAGGCTACACG
>PMEC01000069.1:0-1997 GCA_003155705.1 Bacteroidales bacterium | reverse complement strand
AGATTTTTCAGTCGAAACTCCAATGGATCCATTCCAACCTTCAATGCCATAATATTTATCTGCGACTCTCTTGCAAAAGTATTGGTATTGTTAGCCGGAGCACGCCATGCTCCGGTACCAAATGGATGCACGGATCCCCTGGCGTAATCTGTTGTTCTGGCATTAGGAACATCATAGATTGTATCTGAACCCCTTGTTCCGGCATAGTAAGTGTGAAAATCCCAGAGAGTGATCTTGCCTGATTTATCAAATCCCGATGTGATTTTTACAACCGCTGCCGGCCGGAATGTATCATAAAAGAACTCTTCCTGCCGTGTCCAAGCTACCACCACAGGTTTACCGGCAATCTTTGCAAGTTTTACTGCCTCAACTGCCTGCAAATGTGCTGATTTTCCACCGAATCCGCCTCCAAGGAAAGGTGTTATTATCCTTACCTTCTCAAGTGGAACATTCATTTCCCTGGCAATTGTTTCCTGTGCCCTGAAAGGCTGCTGTGTAGAGACCCAGACAGTAATTTTATCACCTTCAATTGTTGCCGTCGCTGCATGAGGCTCTATCGGCGAATGTGCCACATAACTGTTATGAAACTCCGATTCTGTAACTGAATCAGAAATTTTTTTACCCGTTTCAGTATCGCCATTGTTTCTAACAACATTAGCAACTGATTCAGCTTTCAGGATGCGGTCGAAGATAGTTTTATCATCAACCTTTATCTCATTAAATGAGTACNNACCTTTTATCTTTTCAGCTTCAGATGTATCGGCAGTTAATAATTTTGCTCCGTGCGAGGGTGGTCTCAGAAGACGTGCATGTAATAATCCCGGCAACTGAATATCAGCAGAGTATTTTGCCTCACCGGTGACCTTGAGCCGGGCATCCTGATGTAAATATGGTTTCCCGACATTTTCAAATTTTGCATAATCCTTTAAATCAGGTTTGCCATCGATATGTTTTTCAATTCTTTTCCCTTTTGTCAGATCACCATAAGTGACTTTATTCTTGTCGTTTTTAATATCGCTGATAAGACCATTCTTTACCTGCAACTGAGATACTGGTATATGCAGGTATTCTGAACCAAGCTGCAATAAGACAGTTTTTGCTTCAGCAGCTGCAACCCTCATGTGAGGACTGAAGGAACGTGTTGTCTGGGAACCATTTGTACCTCCATCCCACGGGCACAATTCTGTATCACCCATAACCATTTTTACCTTCTCAAACGGTACTTCAAGTTCATCGGCC
This sequence comes from Bacteroidales bacterium, assembly GCA_003155705.1. Classification (GTDB taxonomy): domain Bacteria; phylum Bacteroidota; class Bacteroidia; order Bacteroidales; family VadinHA17; genus LD21. The sequence continues at coordinate 758 of PMEC01000069.1, read as the reverse complement.
ATTATCTGGGCAAGAGAAGTGATGATTCCCTGTCCCATTTCAATCTTACCAGTATAACAGTTTACCGAACCGTCTTCGGCTATCTGGAGAAAAGCATTGAATTCTGTTGGCAATGATCTGCCCTGCCGGGCTTGTAACTCAGAAAGATCAAAAAGATCCCATGGTTGAAAAAAGATGAATATCCCACCGCCGAGAAGTTTAATAAAATCTCTCCTTTCCATCCCAGAACCTTCCTGCGACTTCAACGATTCGTTTTCATTTCCGGATATTTTTTTCATGATTATTTTCCTCCTTTCATTTCTTTGGCAGCTGCCTGAATTGCTTTTACGATCCTTATATGAGCTCCGCAACGGCAGAGGTTGTCCTCCATTCCTGTTATGATATCCTGCTGAGATGGCAAAGGATTTTTCAATAACAATCCCACAGCATTCATTATCATACCCGAAGTACAGTATCCGCATTGTAAGGCATCATGTTCTATAAAAGCCTTTTGCACAGGATGCAGATTTCCGTTATGTGCCAATCCTTCGATAGTGACAATTTTTTTATTGGCAGCATCACTCACGGGCAACATGCATGATCTGACAGCTTCTTGTTCCAGAAGAACCGTACATGCTCCACAGAATCCCATACCACAACCATATTTGGTTCCGGTTAACCCGAATTTGTTACGCAGTACCCATAACAGAGTCAGATTTGGATCAAGAAGCATCTCTCTTTTTTTACCGTTAAGTTCAAAACGAATTGTCTCTTCCATA
>PMEC01000175.1 GCA_003155705.1 Bacteroidales bacterium | reverse complement strand
TTTTTCTTCCATTTCTTCTTTTAAAGCAGCTAATTCTGAGATATCACCCAGAGTTGTTTTCTCAAGGTTTGACTTAACTTTTCTTGTGCTTTTCTTAATTGTTTCAGTTTCAGCTTTCTTAACCTGAACCTCAGCGGCTCTTCTTTCATCCTCAAATACCCTGCTGTGAGAAACAATGATTTTCTTGGCTGATTTGTTGAATTCGATCACTTTAAACATAAGCTTTTCTTCAACTTTAGCCATCATACCATCCTCTTTAACAAGGTGTTTTGGAGTAACGAAACCTTCAACACCATATGGAAGGGCAATGATTGCGCCTTTGTCAAATACTTCAACTACAGTACCTTCATGAACAGAATCGACAACAAAAAGAGTTTCAAAAACATCCCACGGATTCTCTTCTAGCTGTTTATGTCCAAGACTGAGCCTTCTGTTATCTTTATCAATTTCAAGTACAACAACCTCAATTTCAGCATCAATAGCAGTAAATTCAGCCGGATGCTTTATTTTTTTGGTCCATGAAAGATCAGAAATATGAATAAGACCGTCGACACCCTCCTCGATCTCAACAAAAACGCCAAAATTGGTGAAGTTGCGGACTTTAGCAGTATGCTTGCTTCCAACGGAATATTTCTCATCAATATTCTGCCNNAGCGTAAGGACGACAGCATCAACTTCATCACCTACCTTCATGAATTCCTGTGCACTACGAAGATGCTGCGACCACGACATTTCAGAAACATGTATCAGACCTTCAACTCCAGGTGCTATTTCGACAAATGCACCATAGTCAGCCATAACGACAACTTTACCTTTAACCTTATCTCCTATATTAAGATTAGGATCAACCGAATCCCACGGATGCGGAGTAAGCTGCTTAAGTCCAAGTGCTATTCTTTTCTTATCATCGTCGAAATCAAGAATAACAACATTGAGTTTCTGATCTAACTGTACAATCTCCTCTGGGTGATTTACCCTGCCCCATGAAAGGTCGGTGATGTGGATAAGACCGTCTACACCACCAAGGTCGATAAATACACCGTATGAGGTAATATTTTTAACGGTTCCTTCAAGAACCTGTCCTTTTTCAAGTTTTGCAATAATCTCTTTCTTCTGCTGTTCAAGTTCAGCTTCAATAAGAGCTTTATGTGAAACAACCACATTTTTGAATTCCTGGTTGATCTTGACAACCTTAAATTCCATCGTTTTATTTACAAAGACATCATAATCGCGGATTGGTTTTACATCTATCTGCGAACCCGGAAGAAACGCTTCTATTCCGAAAACATCCACAATCATGCCACCTTTCGTACGGCATTTGATGAACCCGGTTATGATTTCATCCTTTTCAAGAGCAGTATTGACTCTATCCCATGAATTTAGAGCACGGGCTTTTTTGTGAGACAGGACCAACTGTCCTTTTTTGTCTTCCTGACTTTCAACATATACCTCAACAGTATCACCCACTTTAAGATTTGGATTGTAGCGGAATTCATTCAAACTCACAACACCCTCAGATTTATAACCAATATTGATCACAACTTCGCGTGTGGTCATCTGAATTACAGTACCCGGGACGACCTCATCAACTGCGACAGTTGAAAGTGTTTTGTCATACAGATTCTCATATTCAGTGAATCTTGGAGAAGTACGAAGCTCTTCACTTTCAAATGCTTCCCAGTCAAAATCTTCATTTGAAAGAGTACCTTTTCTTTCAGTCTTAATTTCTGATTCAACCGTAGCCGCAACCTCAGTCTCAGTCTCAGCCTCTGCCTTAACCTCAGCTACAACCTCAGCCTCAGACTTTTTAATTTTTTTCTCTTTCTTTTCTGGATGGGCTTCTGTTGCTGCCTCACTTTTAACATCTTCTGCGATAGCTTCTTTAGCTTTTTCTATATCAGTTGTTTCTGCTACAGCTACTTCTGTTACAACAGAAACGTTTTCTTCAGAAGGTAATTTCTTAATTTCACCTGCCTCCTTTGCTTTTTTTGAAGCTGTGGTTTTGGTTCTGGGTTTTTTAGCTGGTTTTTCAGCGGTTTCATTTTTTTCAACCTTCTCTGCTTTGGTTGATTTTCCTTTGCTTTCAGTCATGATTTTAATTTAAAAAACTAATAATTAATAAGTTAGACATTATGTTATTTAAAAAATTGGTTGCAAAGATAGGACTTTTTTTAAAATCGCCATAATAAACTGTAGATTTTCACAGGGTTAAATGCATGGCAATAGGCAGAAGGCTGAAGGTAGTAGCCGTTAACCCACTATATTGTTACACCGTTACGTCATATTTTCAGATTTCACTTGTTCTATTATCTTTGCACAAGTGATTTGATTTTACCAAAAATAACTTTTAAATATGAAAATTACAGTTATTGGAACGGGGTATGTCGGACTGGTTACAGGGACCTGTTTTGCCGAAACTGGTGTAAATGTAACCTGTGTGGATGTAGATGCTGAAAAGATTAAAATGCTGAAGAATGGTATGGTACCGATATATGAACCCGGGCTTGAAGTAATGATCAAAAGGAATATTGAAAAGTCCAGATTAAATTTTACAACTGAAATAAGGAAAGGAATAGAAGGAGCTGAAGTCATATTTATAGCAGTAGGTACACCTCCAGGGGAAGATGGAAGTGCTGACCTTCAGCACGTCAAGGCAGTTGCTGCAGAAATTGGGAGTTCTATTAACGGGTATATAGTGGTTGTAACGAAAAGTACAGTTCCTGTCGGGACATCAGAGGTGTTGAAACAGGAGATTCAGAAAGAGCTGGATATCAGAAAAATGAACATTTCCTTTGATATGGCGTCTAACCCTGAATTTCTTAAAGAAGGTTCCGCAGTTGAAGACTTTCTTAAACCGGAAAGAATTGTTATCGGCACTAACACAGAAAAGGCGGCTGAGATAATGAAAAAACTTTATATGCCTTTTCTTCTCAATAACCATCCCATTTTATTCATGGATATTGCATCAGCCGAGATTACAAAATACGCAGCTAATGCAATGCTTGCGACCAGGATAAGTTTCATTAACGAGATTGCAAATCTTTGCGATCTGCTTGGGGCGGATGTAAACCAGGTAAGAAAAGGCATTGGTAGCGATTCAAGGATTGGCAGTAAATTTATCTATCCCGGGGCAGGTTACGGAGGATCATGTTTTCCAAAAGATGTCAAAGCCCTCATAAAAACTGCTAATGATCTAGGTTATCAGTTGAATGTGGTAAAAGCAGTAGAATCAGCGAATGAATTTCAGAAAAAGATCATATTTGGAAAGATAAAAAAACATTTCAATGACAATCTGAAAAATAAACTCTTCGGAATATGGGGACTTTCATTCAAACCTCAGACTGATGATATCAGGGAGGCTTCCTCTATAATACTTATCGGATTGCTTCTTAATGAAGGGGCAAAAATAAAAGTTTATGACCCGGCAGCAATGATTGAAACAAAAAAACTATTTGGAAACAAAATTCTTTATGCCTCAGATCCTTATGATGCACTTACTGATGCTGATGCAATGGTATTAATGACTGAGTGGCCTGAATTCAGAATGCCGGATTTTGAGAAGATTGCTTTACTTATGAAGGGAAAAGCTATTTTTGATGGCAGGAATATTTATGACCCTGCTGAAATTAAGAAAGCAGGATACNNTGAAGCCCGAAGCCTGACGCCTGAAAAATCAGGAACATAAAACACTTAAATAATTATTGTAACCCTTTTTATTCAACTATTTATGAAAGGAATAATTCTCGCAGGAGGCGCCGGAACAAGGCTATATCCAATCACAAATTCGATATCTAAACAGATGCTTCCTGTGTATGATAAACCGATGGTCTATTATCCGCTTTCAGTTCTGATGCTTGCGGGCATTAAAGACATTCTCATTATTTCAACTCCTCGTGATCTGCCTTGCTTTAGAGAACTCCTTGGTGATGGGTCAAAACTCGGAATAAAATTCAGCTACATTGAACAACCCTCCCCTGATGGATTGGCCCAGGCTTTCATTCTTGGTGAGAAGTTCATCGGGAAAGAACCTGTATGCATGATACTGGGAGACAATATCTTCTATGGTCATGGGTTTGGAGGCACACTGCTTGAAACATCAAAGCTGAAGAATGGCGCCTGTATTTTCGGATATTATGTCACCGATCCTCAACGTTATGGTGTGGTTGAATTTGACAACGATAAAAAGCCGGTTAGTCTTGAGGAAAAGCCTCAGAACCCAAAATCAAACTATGCTATTACAGGTCTTTATTTTTATGATAATACGGTGATTGAAAAGGCGAAAGCACTAAAACCATCACCTCGCGGTGAACTTGAAATAACCGATCTCAACAGAGTTTATCTTAAAGAGAAGAAACTTGAGGTGAAGCTTATGGGCAGAGGAATGGCGTGGCTTGATACAGGAACCTACGAAAGCCTCCTACAGGCTTCCAATTTCATAGCTACCCTGGAACAGAGACAGGGTTTGAAGGCATCATGTATCGAGGAAATTGCATATAAAAGAGGTTTTATCAACCGCGATCAATTAATGAGAATAGCACAGCCGTATAAAAACAGCCAGTACGGGCAGTACCTGATACGAATAGCTAAAGATGAAAATCTTTATTAATTTTATTATTAATAAATTAACAGTCAAATGAAAATCACGGAAACAGGATTCGACGGGTTGTTAATTATTGAGCCTGTAGTTCATTCAGACAGCAGAGGATATTTTCTGGAAAGTTATAATAGTGATGTTTTCCGTAAAGAAGGAATTTCATTTGCACCAGTTCAGGATAATGAGTCCAAATCAGCTATGGGAGTAATCAGGGGATTACACTATCAGCTTCGCCCGTTTGACCAGGCTAAACTTATCAGGGTAATTGATGGTAAAATAATGGATGTGGCCCTTGATATAAGGAAAACCTCTAAAACTTTTGGCAAATGGTTTGCAGTTGAACTAGATTCTGAAAACAGGAAACAACTTTTCATTCCAAGAGGTTTTGCTCATGGATTTTCAGTACAGAGCAATTTTGCTGTGATTCAGTATAAATGTGATAATCTATACAAACCGGCTTATGAAAGAGGAATTTCCGTTAATGATCCGGTGCTAGGAATTGACTGGAAAACAGATCAATCCATAGCTTTAATAAGTGAAAAAGACCTTAACCATCCTAATTTTCGCGACGCTGAAAATAACTATTAAAACTTCTAACTGGCAGAATGGCTATTATACTCATTACAGGTGCAAAGGGACAGTTGGGAAATGAACTGAAAGTAGTTTCTCAAAAATATTATGGTTATGATTTCATTTTTACAGATGTCGATACTCTTGATATCACAAATCCGGTAAAAACAGCAGAATATATAAAAAAAACAAGGCCGGACTGGATAATCAACTGCGCAGCATATAATCAGGTTGATAAAGCAGAAAGCGATTATCAGACTGCTCTTCTGATCAACGGGATTGCTGTAAAAAACATTTCAGACTCAATAAAAGATTCAACCTGCAGATTTATACATATTTCAACAGATTATGTATTCGATGGTAAATCAAATGTCCCATATTCTGATAATTCTCCTGCTTTTCCCTTGTCCGCTTATGGCAGATCGAAATTTGAAGGCGAGAAGGCAGCCCTGACACATCACGGATCGATGATTTTAAGAACATCCTGGCTTTACTCCTCTTTCGGTAAAAATTTTGTCAAAACAATAATCAGGCTTGGAAATGAAAAAGATTCCATCCAGGTTGTTTCAGATCAGACTGGAACTCCGACCTATGCAAGAGATCTGGCAGAAGCAATAATGCAGATAATATCAGGAGTAATCAGGAATCAGATTGCCTTTAATGCAGGTATTTATAACTATTCAAATGAAGGATTATGCAGCTGGTACGATTTCGCAGTTGCAATAATTGAAGAAGCAGGACTGGAATGCGAGGTAATACCGATTTTATCTGAAGATTATCCGACGGATGCAAAGAGACCTGCATATTCTGTTATGAATAAATCCAAAATCAAAGAGAATTATAACATCATAATACCTCATTGGAGATCAAGTTTGAAGAGATGTATTAAAATAATTGACAATCCATTACTTATATGAATATGTTATCACACGATGAAATCAGAAAGAAAGCAGAATCCTGGCTGGGTGATGAATTTAATGAAGAAACCCGCGGGGAAGTACAAAAATTGCTCGATGGTGATGAAAAAAAACTGGTAGATGCGTTCTATCAGGATCTTGAATTTGGCACCGGTGGATTACGAGGTATTATGGGTGCTGGTACCAACAGAATGAATATTTATACTCTGGGGATGGCCACCCAGGGCTTGTCAAATTATATTATTAAACAGACTGGAAATACTGGGATAAAGGTGGCAATTGCTTACGATTGCAGAAATAACAGTAAATATTTTGCAGAAACTGCTGCATCAATTTTTTCTGCGAACGGATTTGAAGTATATCTTTTTGAGGCGCTTCGGCCCACTCCTGAACTATCTTATGCTATCCGCCATTACGGATGTCAGAGTGGTGTTGTTATTACCGCTTCACACAATCCACCGGAATATAACGGTTATAAAGCATACTGGAATGACGGCGGACAGGTCGTTGCTCCGCATGATATTGCCATAATCGATGAGGTAAGAAAAATTACTTCTGTCAGCCAGATCAGGTTTGAAGACAGAAAAAATAATATTAGAATGCTTGGTAAAGAGACGGATGATCTTTTTCTCAAAGAGGTACTGAAGATGAGTATCAATCCCGATATTATCAAGAAATATGGCGACCTTGGAATTGTCTACACTCCTATTCATGGTACAGGCGGACAATTAATTCCTCCTGCTCTGAAACTATTTGGATTTAGCAATATCATTAGTGTACCCGAACAGGACGTTGTTGACGGTAATTTTCCGACAGTTAAGTCACCCAATCCTGAGGAGCCTGATGCGCTAAAGATGGCTATCAGCAAAGCAGTTGAAACGGGTGCTGAACTAGTTATGGCTTCTGATCCTGATGCAGACAGACTTGGAATTGCAGTACGTAGCAAAAAAGGGGAATTTGTTCTCCTTAACGGCAACCAGACGGGTGCGATTCTTATATATTATATTCTGTCTCAGTACAAAGCCAGAAATAAGTATAAAGGAAATGAGTACATTATAAAGACAATAGTTACCTCTGATCTTTTCGAAAGGATAGCTGAAGGTTATAATGTAGAGTATTTCAACGTATTAACCGGTTTTAAGTTTTTCGCGGAATTGATCAGGAATCTCGAGGGTAAGAAGAAGTACATCGGTGGAGGTGAAGAAAGCTATGGGTTCCTGCCAGGCGATTATGTCAGAGACAAAGATGCAGTTGGCTCGTGTGCCCTGATGGCTGAGGCTGCTGCCTGGGCTAAAAGTAATCATATGTCTGTATATGAATTGCTTATAGATATCTTTGTGAAATTCGGATTTTATAAAGAAAGACTTATAAACATTGTTAGAAAAGGAAGTGAAGGGGCTGATGAAATAAGGGCAATGATGAATGAATACAGGGATAATCCGCCACAGACCATAAATAATAACAGGGTAATTCAGATAAACGATTATGAGAAGCTTATTTCCGTTAATAAGGTGACTGGAAAATCTAATAAAATTGAACTCATAAATTCAGATGTCCTCCAATTTTTCCTTGAAGACGGATCAAAGATTTCTGTAAGACCGTCAGGTACAGAACCTAAAATTAAGTTTTACATTAGTGTAAATACAAAACTTGAATCAACAGATAAATTCGAAGAAACCGAAAAAATACTTGATAAAAGAATTAGTGATATTATAAGTGATATGAAATTGGCATAGATTATCGTCAGGGGCGTCGATTATTATTAAACATATAATATTACGGCGCTCTGCACCTTTAGGTATCTATTTAAATTCGTTTCTACAAATATAACGCGGCTCTGCCGCCTTAGATTTTCTAAAATTGCATTTCTAAACCTTTTCTTCAGCTCTGACGTTTTGGTTCTTCTATAATTGCTTCTT
>PMEC01000088.1 GCA_003155705.1 Bacteroidales bacterium | reverse complement strand
TTCTTTATAATTTCTAATAGATTTGCCTGATCGAAGCTGCTTTTGACAATGTATGCATCGGCACCAACTTCGATGCCGCGTTCACGGTCTTCACGTGATTCAAGAGCTGTGACAAGCACCACAGGCAATTCGCAAAGTCTTTTATCGTTTCGGATCTTCATAATAAGTTCAAACCCATTCATCCGCGGCATATCAACATCTGATACTATAAGATCAAAATCGTTACTGCGTGCCCGGGTATAGGCATCAGTTCCGTCAATAGCTGTGGTTATAGAATAACCGGCGGTTTCAAGAATGTTTTTTATCAGCGTTCTCGATGTGATTGAATCGTCAGCAACAAGAATTCTCCTGCTGATTGTTTTTTCAGGAGAGATATATACTTTGGGTTTGCCAGTAGAAAGCTGGGCGGATTTTATTAAATCGGGTATATGAATAACCGGAACCACCTTGCCTGAACCGAGTATCGTTGCACCAGAGATATTCTTAACTCTTCTCAATAATTTTCCAAGACTTTTTACCAGGACCTGTTGTTCGTCAACTACTTCATCAACCCTGAAAGCTATGCGCTGTTCCCCTGAAACAAGAACAACCAGCCTGATCTGATCTGAATCTCCTGACCCAGGTTCCATTTTACCTGAACCTGCATTTTTGTTTTCAGTCAAACCTAAAACTTCTCCAAGACCTGATACTGAGAGAATCTGATCATCAATCCTTATGGTGTCGTGGTTTTCAACAGTTTTGATCTCTTCGGGATCAACCTTCAGCACACGGTCAACATTCATTGTTGGAAGGATGAACAGGAATTCGTCTATTCTTACCAGAATGCCTCTGAATGTTATAAGCGTCAAAGGCAGGAGAATACGAAAGGTTGTTCCTCTGTTTTCTTCCGTTTCAACAGTTATTTTTCCATTCAGCTTTTCAATTTTTTCACGTACAATAGACATGCCCAGTCCACGACCGGATATATCTGTAATAATAGGACTGGTGGAAACTCCGGATTTATATATCAGTGACAGAATTTCTTTTTGGTCCAGTTTCCCTGCTGCCTCCCGGGTCAGGTTGCCGGATTTAATTGCTGCTTCCATTAACTGAACCTTATTAATGCCATTACCATCATCTGACAGCTTAATTTCAACTATGCCGCCTTCACGTGCAGTAAAGGTAAGGATTATGGTTCCATGCGGAGGTTTATTATGTAAAATCCGTTCCTGAGGCTTGCCTATGCCATGATCAATACTATTGCGGATGAGATGGATCAGGGGATCTTTAAGTTCATCAAGGATCCGTTTATCTATTTCCAATTCTGCTCCCCCGATGACAAATTGTATTTCTTTGCCCTGCTCACCGGAGATTTTCCTTACCATGCCCGGAAAAATTTCTGTCATTGATGAGGCAGGAAGCATAAGAATCTGTCTCATAGCCTCGAGATGATTGTCCACCATGCTGTCGAGGTTATATTGATCACGTTCCATCAACCGTATAAGCCCACTAAGCTGACTTTCCATGTGATTCAGGTTAGTTTCATTACCTTCTCTCCACTCATCCCATAAAGCGGAGGATATCAATGATCTGTGGCCTTTCCATTTTATTGACTCTGCTTTCCATCCGGCAACACAGGTATTGATCTCCTGTAATTCAAGTAAACGTTGATTGATTGCCTTTTTTGACTGGATCAATTCCTCAGCCTGCAAAAGCAGGGGATCGAGTTTTGATATCCTGATTCTTACTGTATCAGCGGAAATTGGTCTGTCACTTTTGGGAATTTCAGATCCGACCGGATTTTCTGTAGAAGAAACTGCTATCGGTTCAGATATCTCCTTTTCTTTACTTCGTTTTGGCTCAATAATTTTGTCAATGTTTTTATTTCCGTTACCAATTTCTTTTAATCGCCGCACTAATTCCCTCTGGAATTGTCGTTCAGGGACAGTTTGCTCTGAATCAGATTGAGTAATAAGTACTGAGAGNNCTCCAATGGATGGCATATTGATTCTACATCTTTTTTGTCAACTGAACGGGCGGCACCCTTGAGACTATGAATTTCCCGGAACATGGCTTCAATAATTTCAGCATACCTTTCCTGTGATTGCGGCTTCTCCAGCTCAATCAGGCCTGCTGAGAAAGCATTCAGATGTTCATCAGCTTCAATACGGAACGTAGCATTGATCCGTTTGAGAAATCCATCATCTATTTTATCCATCTGATATAAGACAATTACATTTTAAATTGTTCTACCAGCTCTTTTAGTTTTTGTCCAAGTTCATGCAGGTTTGTTAATGCTTCTTCAGCCTGGGTCATACTTATAGAAGTCTCCATTCCTGCCTGATTAATATTCTGCATCGCCATTCCTATCTGGTCCATACCTATCAACTGCTGCTGGCTTGAGGCTACAATCTGAGTGGCTATCTGAACTGCTTCTCTACTGCTCTCAGTTAATGTGCGGATCGCTTCACCGGCTTGAGCTGACTTTTTGACCCCTGCCTCAACAGCTCTGTTTCCCTGTTCAGTTGCAAGAACTGCGGCATTTGTGGCCTTTTGCACATCGTTCAGGATTTTGCGTACCTGCATAGTGGCTTGCTTTGACTGTTCAGCGAGGTTCCTTATTTCCTGTGCCACAACTGCAAAGCCCTTACCCTGCTCACCAGCCTTAGCCGCTTCTATAGCAGCATTGACTGCCAGAAGGTTTGACTGATCCGCCAGGTTTGTAACTGAGGCTATAATGCCACCTATGGATTGACTCTGCTCACTTAATAATATTACAGTTTGAGCAATTTCATCCATTTGTTTGCTGATATTGTTGATCCCGGCAACAGTTTCGTCCACTGCATTCTGTCCATCGAGAGACACCCTGGCTACCATATTTGCACTATCGGAGAGATTTTTGGCTTTCTGACTGGATAACTGAGAAGCCTGACGGACTTCTTCAACTGTTGTTGTTGTCTGGCTGATCGCTGCTGCCGTTTCTGCAGAGCCGGTTGCTATCTGAGCGGTTGAAGTAAGAATCTGTGAAGATGTACTTGCAATAATGTTCACACCCTTTAAAATTTCCTGATTCTGTTCCCTCAGCATTATTATCATTTTATTGAATGACTGCATAAGAGCGCCTATTTCATCATTTCGCCCTGAGGAAGCAATATTCCCTGACAAATCTCCATTGGCAATTGATTCTGCAGTCCTTGTTACCTGACGGAGTGGTTTGGCAACGTTTCGGGTAATACTAAATCCTATTAAAGCTAAAATTATAACCGATATAGGTATTCCCCATAAAACCGCAGAATTTGTTTTTTGGTAAGTAACCTCCATTATGGATCTTCGCTCGATTAACAGTCTGTTTTCATCGTTTGTCATCTCAGCTAAAATGGCTCTAATACTATCCATGGTCTGCTTTCCCATTCCCGCTACAATGCCTGCCTCAGCAGATGCAAATCCTTTGCTTCTCCGGATTTGGATTATTTCTTCCATTTTCGCAAGTTTTTTTTCAATCAGGGGTTTTACAAGGTCTGCACGATGGGTTTGGTTTTCATTATCAATAATAAGACCCTTGAGTTCCTTCAATTTAGGGTAAATAGAATCCCTTCCCTGGAAATAAGGTGCGAGGTAACTTTCGTTCCCTGTTATGATATAGCCTCGTTGCCCTGTTTCAGCATCCTGCATAGCTGAAAGAACAGAAGTGATATTATTCTTAACTTCATTGCTATGAGTTACCCATTTGGAGTCAGAAAGAAGCTTGCCGGTATTCAGATAAGCAGTTACTCCGAAAAAGATAATAATTACAATGGCTAAAAAATACCCTGCATAAATTTTTGTTCCGATGGTAAGTTTCATATTACTATTATTAGTATTTAAATAATACTGGTTATTATTGATTTACTTCTTCATTAACAACAATGTTTTTATCCGATAATAAACTCTCTGCCGATAATATTATCATATGGTCTTTAGTTACTCCTTTCAGATATTTTTCACCAATCCCTGTAATTGTGAGAGGAACAGGTAGTATTTCTTCCCTGTAAATTGCCTTAGTTCCATTAACTTCATCGGCCAGAATTCCGAACTCCATCTGATCATCGCAAAGGATGATCACTTTGTTAAGTTCACCCAGTCCTCTGTCCGGAAGATTGAAGAAAATATTCAGATTGAGCACAGGAAGTATTTGTCCATGTACATTCACAATTCCAAGAATAAATGAAGGTACCCCTGGCAATGGAGTGAAATCTTTCAATGTACAAACCTCCCTGACAAATGCAGATTCAATACCATAACTTTCTGCCGCTAATGCAAACTCAATGATCTCCGTTATTGTCGAGGTATCTCTTTTTTGTTCCGGTTCAAATGCCATTGCAACTGCCCTCATTTTCAGAAGTGAATGGATTTCTTTCTTCATACTGATTTTTGTGTTAGCAAATTAGAAAGAATGATCCCCGTTAGATACTTTGCTGATAAGCCTTCCGATTCAGCTGGGATGTCATTACCCGGAATTTTATTTAACAGCTCAAGTGCTGTATTAAAATATCGCTTTGAATTCTTAAAGTTCCCTTGTCGGAAAAATATATTTCCAAGTGTAAAATGTCCCATTATATAATCCGGATAAATATAAATCGCCTGCTTCAGTGATTTAATTGCTTCAGGACTTTTATCGAGTTCCTGAAAAATAGAAGCCCGAAGGAAATATAATCGCGGAATGAGTTTGTCAGATGCTATTGCCTCATTGCAGGTAGAAAGAGATTCCTCCAGAAGACCCTGATCGGCTAACGAATGAATTGCAAATAGCTTGTCTGCAATTGAATCTTCAGCAGTCTTAATATTTGTTGGATTTGGTTGAAGGGTTGAAGATCCTCCTTTGCCAAAGCTTTGGAGGACAAAGGTTGAAGCGGGTTGAAGAGGTTGAATGGTTGAAGAGTTGACAGGTTGAGCGGCCTGAAGTGGTTGTAATTCCTCCTTTTTAGTTTTACGGTACAAAACTGCACCGGGAAAATTAACCGGGGTTAATTGGGGAAATAGGATTGAAGAGAGTTCACAGGAAGAGACTGCCAGCCAACCCCCTTCCGACAAAGAATGAAAAAGATTAGCAGAAACTCTGGCTGCCCATTCATCTGTAAAATACATTAAAACATTCCGGCAAAAGATTATATCCATTTTATGATTTCCGCAGATAGAAGAGAGATAGTTTTCCCGGGTAAGGTTGAAACTTGAAAAAGTCACCATTTCCTTTATATCAGGATTAACTTCATATTCCTTATTATTAATTTTTTTAAAGTAACTACTCTTAAACCATGACGGGGAATTCCGGAAGGACCATGAACCATAAATACCGCCTCTTGCAATAGACAGAGCTTTCTCATTAATATCGGTTGCAAGAATTTTTATCTTCCAATCTTTAATTTCAGGAATTGTTCTGTGGAGAGCAATTGCTATCGAGTAAGCCTCTTCACCGGTAGAACAGGCTGCACACCAGATATTAAGATTTTTTTTTCTCCCTTTCCGTGAAGCGACCAACTCCATGAAGGTATTTTGAGATAAGGCAGCAAAAACATGTGGTTCTCTCCAGAAATAGGTTTCACCAATAGTTAGATAAGATGCAAGTATTTCGATCTGATC
>PMEC01000185.1 GCA_003155705.1 Bacteroidales bacterium | reverse complement strand
CCGCCACCACCGGCAGGAGGAGCCATTGTATTTTCTTTCCCGTCAAGAGTATAGGTTACAACTCTGTTGGATACAGTACCATCCTGACCTGTTCTGGTTGTAGTTGTTGTGAGAGTGGTAGCATTCATTGTAGCAACGAAGTTAGCTCCTCCACCCATGCCACCGCGTCCACCGCCACCGCCGCCACCACCACCAGTCGGAGGAGGTGTGCTTTTTGAAGCATTATATGTCCAGTTGCCGGCGAAATTTGCTTTCCCGGACTGTGCGTTTGTTATTCCCGGCATTATGAATGCCAGAATGACAGTTAATGATATTATCCGCAGAATATTAGTACGGGTAATTCCAAAAAATTTTACATTTTTTCCCATAATCTATTAATTTAACTTGTTGGTATAATTAAAGACAGTTTATCAATGGTATTTATTCCATTTGAAAGAAAATATTTAAAATAATATTCTTAAAAATTGTTTTTCCGATATTAAATCACTGGTCGGATGATTTTATGTTTTCCGAATTGCATCCAGAACCCTTTCAGGTGTCAATGGAGTTCTGAACAACCTGGCTCCGGTAGCATCGTGGATAGCATTTGAAACCACTGCTCCAATGGCTATTATAGCAGGTTCTCCCCCACCCTGCGGCGCTTTGTCCTTACGGTCAAGAATTACGCAATCTATTTTAGGTACCCATGAAAACCGAGGAATTTCATATGAATCAAAACCCCGTGTAAGAATGTTACCTCCCTCAAAGAGTACTTCTTCCGTGAAAGTATATCCAAGACCCATTGTAATACATCCTTCCATCTGGATCAATGCTCCTTCCGGATTAACACATAATCCCATATCCTGTGCACAGGCAATACGTACCACCTGCACCTTGCCGGTACTTTTATCTACCTTAACCTCAGCCATATGTGCAACCCATGTACCTGCGTCAGAACCACATGCAACACCTATTCCTCTGCCACCCGGAGTTTTGCCGGGAACGTAGCCGAATTTATCGGCAACTGCTTTTAAACAGGCTATCATCTTCTCATCTTTCAGATTCTTAAGACGGAATTCAAGAGGATCAATCCCTGCTTTTGAAGCCATAATATCTATCTGTGACTCACGGGCGAAAGTGTTTGTGTTATTGTTTGGAGCACGCCATGCACCCGTATTAAATGGGTGAACTGACGGGGCATTCCTTTTACCGCTATAACTTGTTGTTTTGGCATTGGGAACATCATAAATAGTTTCGGCGCCTCTTGTCCCGGCATAATACACATTATAATCCCATAGCTTTATCATGCCTGTTTTATCAATTCCTGAAGTAATCTTTGTCACAGCCGCAGTATGGAAGTTATCGTAGAAGAATTCTTCATCCCGTGTCCTTACAACCATGACCGGTTTACCAATCAGTTTTGCAAGCTTTGCAGCTTCAATGCCTTGTTCATACACACCCTTACCCCCGAAACCGCCTCCCACAAATGGGGTTATGACCCTGACTTTATCCATAGGAAAACCCAGTTCACGGACAATTCCACCCTGAAGGCCGAAAGGTGATTGTGTTGAAGCCCAGACAGTCAGCTTATCTCCTTCAATCGTTGCAAGAGCAGAATGCGTTTCAATTGGAGCATGTGCAAGATAAACATCATGATACTCCGATTCGATGATCGTATCAGAAAGCTTACGACCTTCTTCAAGATCACCAGCTGACCTGACCACGTTAGCTGCAGCATCAGATTTAAGTAACCAGTCAAAGATTGTTTTATCGTTGACTTTCATCTCGTCAAAAGAATAGTCAGCTTTAATCTTTTTAATAGCTTCATCAGTCTTTTCGTGGTTCTCACTGACCACTGCAATAAAATCTCCATCGCGTATAACTTTAACTCCCTCGACTTTTTCCGCTCCCGAAACATCTGCGGATGTAAGTTTAGCTCCATGAGAAGGAGGTCGTAATATTCTGGCAAAAACCATTCCGGGCAGTTTGAAATCGCCTGTATACTTGGCCTGGCCTGTTACTTTTAATTGAGCATCAACATGCTTATATGGTTTACCGATATAAGTAAATTTGGTAAAATCTTCAACAGGTGGTTTAACATCAAGAAATTTCTCAATTTTTTTGCCTTTTGTCAGCTGGGCATAAGTCACGGTGTTTTTCGGATTTTTAGTATCGGTAATTATACCGTCTTTTGCTTCCAGTTGCGATACCGGGACGCCCAGCTGTGCAGCACCCAGTTCAAGTAAAACTCCCCTGGCTTCGGCTGCCGCGGCCCTCATATTAGGACCAAATCCCCGGGTAGACATTGAACCCCATGTACCTCCATCATAAGGACATAGCTCTGTATCACCCAGCACAACTTTTACTTTTTCAAATGGAACATTAAGCTCATCTGCCATCTCCATTGCAAGCGATGTAATAATACCCTGACCCATTTCAATCTTGCCAGTATAGCAGGTCACCGTTCCATCTTCGGCAATGTGAAGAAAGGCATTATAATCTTTGGGAAGTGATCTTTGCTGTTCTGCAGGTAGTGCGTTGACATCAAGTATGTTCCATGGCTGGAACAGGATCAGAATACCACCTCCGAGAAGCCGGAAGAAGTCTCTTCTGTTTATTCCTGAACCAGAATTCTCCTGTGTTGATTCAACAAAATCTTTAGCTATTTCTGATTTCCTCATATCTACTTCCCTCCTTTCATTTCAGCGGCAGCCGTTTCAACAGCCTGAATAATACGTATATGTGCACCGCAGCGACACAGGTTATCTTCCATGCCATTAATTATGTCCTGCCGCGTTGGTTTTGGATTTTTGTTAAGCAAACCCACAGCATTCATCACCATACCAGGTGTGCAAAATCCACATTGAAGAGCGTCATGATCTACGAATGCCTGCTGAACCGGATGTAGTTTACCATTCTTAGCAAGCCCTTCGATCGTAATAACTTTCTTGCCGGCCACATCACCTACCGGCAATGAGCATGATCGTACTGCTTCATTATCAATAAGTACGGTACACGCACCACAGAAGCCCATTCCGCAACCAAACTTGGTTCCTGTGAGCCCCAGCTGATTTCTCAGAGCCCACAAAAGTGAAGTTGTCGGGTCAATAAGCAGCTCTGTTTTTTTACCGTTTAGAACAAAACTAATTTTCTTCTCCATATTCATTAATTTTGATTTAATTCATTCATATAATCTTCCTGTGTATCTATATCCTTAAGTATTTCCTGAGATTCAACATTAACCTCCAGTATATCGTTACTAAATTTCGCGGCGAGTGAGCGTAATCCCTCATCAGGATTCAGCTTCTCTACTTCAGATCTGTATTTTCTATCAATGAGAAGAGGATGACCCCGTTTTTTTGAAAAGACAGGTATCACAATCCCTTTACCTGATTTCCTATAGGCAGTAATTACCTCATTCACTGTCTCAGGAGAAATCATAGGCTGGTCACCCTGGAAGACTAGCGCAGCTTCAAAGTCATCAGGCAGGGATCTGAATCCGCATTTCACTGAAGAAAGCATGCCTTCTTTATAATTTTCATTAAAACAACTTTTTACCAGCAAACTGGATATCACTCTGAGAATTGCTTCATATTCCGCTCCCAACACAACCAGAGTATTTTTTACATTTGAAGCAGTTACATTTTCAACCACCTTTTCAATTATTGTCTTCCCCTTAAAAGGAAGCAACATCTTCGGAGCTTTCATTCTTTTCGACTCGCCTCCCGCAAGGATAATTGCCCAGAGCTCAGCCATAAATTAACCTCATTTTCCTTTTAAAACCCATTCTCAAGGATCATAGAAAAAGTCCTTTTTAATAATTCGCCCCTAAATTCCGCTTTGCGGAACTATTGATTACTAGAAACTTATAAAACCCCCTTTAGGGGGAAGGGGGCGGAAAAATTACTTTTGAACAGATCCAATTATTATAACAATCTTACTTTTAGACGATTTCTTTCA
Organism: Bacteroidales bacterium; assembly: GCA_003155705.1. Lineage (GTDB taxonomy): Bacteria > Bacteroidota > Bacteroidia > Bacteroidales > VadinHA17 > LD21. The sequence continues at coordinate 10,048 of PMEC01000185.1, read as the reverse complement.
AGAACAAGTTCCGCTGCAATGCTTATTGCTATCTCCTCTACAGTCTTGGAATTGATATCCAGTCCTATTGGAGCATGAATTGCTGACCATTGTTCCTCAGTCGCCCATCTCTTCTGAACAAAATTCAAATGCATCTTCCCGATCTTGCTCTTGCTGCCGATCATACCCACATAAGCAGCTTCAGAATTGATGCATGGTTTTAAGGCTTTAGCATCATCATCATGTCCGCGAGTGACAATAACAATATATGTATCAGGATTTTTTTTGAGATTTTGTATTGCTTTTCCGATATCATCAACAATAAGATAATCTGCATCTGGTATATTTGTTTTGTTTGCATATTCAATACGGTCATCAATTACCGTAACCTCAAAATCCAGAAGCTTTCCAATATGAGCCAGAGCTCTGCCGATATGACCTGCACCCGCAATAATAAGCTGAGCAGATGGAAAGAGAGGTTCGAGGAGAGCCAGAATACTATCGTTATCTTCTCCCGTAACTAACTCCTTATTTATGAAGCCTTCAGGATCAAAGGAAGATAATAGCCCTTTTAAATCTCTGCTTATAAGATTTTTATAGTGTTCGGGCAGATTATTCTTTGTCGCTGATGTTACCCAGTATCTGGCAATTTTCACTTCAGTTTCCATTGCACCTTTAGTTATTGTGACCAGCACGCCCTTTAACCTGTTTTGAAGTGATTCTATAATCTGCTCAAATACAGCACTATGGACAGCCATTGATGCATCCACGAGAATAGTTGCCTCTCCGCCACAGATTGCGTCCTGCCTGAATGAAATATCATGATCAAGATTGAAATGATAAATACCTGATTTTTTTGTCTTTATTAATTTCTGGGCTATCAGTTGAATTTTTCCTTCCATGACACCCCCTCCGACTGTTCCCGCGATTAATCCTTTTGAATTAAATAATGCAGAATTTCCATGTTTCTGAGGAGTTGAACCATGTGTTCCAATAACAGTAGCGAGAACAAGATTCTTATTTTCGGCTATTTTCCCTGGTATCAGCTGATAGATGTTATTCATTATTCGAAGTAAATTTTCTTTCAAAAATTTTTAAAAACTTTCAGGAAAGTTTCATGTGAGGTCCCATACAACTTCTCTTACAAAAATATTCAAATTGGACTATTTATCATAATTTTATTTCAGATAGATTTCAAGAATCGGGATCTCAGATTCTCAGAGCCGTCCGGCGATGATCTCAATCAGATCTTCCACAACTAATTTAACCGGATTATTTTTAATATCTGTTTCTTTGCAGATCAATTCAACATCCTTTTCTATAAGACCATATTCTTTTAAACCCGGTAACTGTAAATCAAGTGTTATGTTAAAGAGGTGTTGGATAAAACCATCTATATAGTAATCATTTTTTTTATCATTTCCACCAAGAAAGAGTTTGCCTAGCAATGAATATTTCTTAAGTCCGTTATGATTGTCTGTCTTCTTTCTCAATTCCCTGACATTAATTTCATTCGATTTTGCCATAAGAGTACCACAAATAACTCCATGAGGTATATTATACATTCCTCCTATTGAAGAGGCAAAACCATGTATAACACCCAATCCTGCATTGGCAATACAGATTCCTGAAGTAAGTGCTGCAAATGACATTCCTGTTCGTGCTTCAATATTTTCACCATTAAGATAACATCTTATTAATGAATCATTTACTTCCTTGAGCCCCTCAAGAGCTAAAGCATCAGTGTATTCATTGGACTTGTCAGAAAGATAGGCTTCAATAAGCTGAGTGAAACAGTCCAGCCCGCTTGCTGCAGTAATATTTTTGGGGCATTGCAAAGTAAGTTCGGGGTCAATAATTGCAATGTCGGGTACAAGATTATCATGCCGCAGCGATTTTTTGAACCCATCCTTCCCTATTTCTGAAATCACAGCATTTTTAGTCGCCTCACTTCCTGTCCCCGATGTGGTTGGTATGGCAATATAAGGAAGCTTTGTCCCCGGATGTTCTTTATGACCAACACCTTCAAGAAAATCCCTGATCGGTTCTTTTTTATAAAGCATGGCTGATAACGCTTTTCCTGCATCAATCACACTTCCGCCACCAATTCCGACTACCAGGTTAATTTCCTCATTATTAAATCTTTTTACTGCCTGATCGATAACCCCAGGGGATGGTTCTCCTGATACATTTAATAAATTGTATTCTATGCCAGTTTTTTCAAAATCATTAAAAAGTTGAGCTGCTTGTTTTGTTGAGATAAAAGAATTTTTCCCTGTGACCAGAATTACTCTTTTACCATATAATTCTATTATTCCAGGAAGTTCAGCGATCCTCCCTGCTCCAAAAAGAATCTTTGGTAATCTGGCAAATTGAAATGGTTTTACCATTTTCTTTTATTGTTTGGTTCGATGATATTATATCGCACTCCCTGTCGTGGATCTGCCATATAATCCTTAACAGTATCACGCCATTTTATGTAATGAACAGTATTTTTATGAGCTGCTGCCGCTTCCTCAGTTTCATATGCTTCATAGAGCATGAAACGATTTGGGTCATCTGTCTGCTGAATAAAATCAAAGCGCAGATTACCAGGTTCTTTTACCGATTCCAGATGGTTTTCAATAGTTGCTTTAATGAAGCTTGGAACAGCATTGGGATTTACATGTACATGTACACAGGTTACTATCATAACTTCTCTTTTTTGTAAAATTAAACAAACGGGATTTATGGAGCAAAAGGTTTATGTCCGGAACCTTTCAATGCAATCATTGTCAACAGTGCTGAGAGGAAGAGAGAGCCTGCCATAAAAATATAGGATGCGCCAAATCCTCCGGTAGCACTCTTAAGATAGCCAACAATAAAGGATCCGGCGAATGAACCTAAAGCTCCAAAACTATTAATAAGTGCAATTGCCCCTGCTGTGACATTCTGAGGCAATATTTCAGTAATAACGGCAAAGAACGGGCCATAAGGAGTATATATAGCTGCACCTGCAATAACCAGCAGTACAATTGATAACCAGAAGTTACTGGTTCCCAATAAGTAAGAACCATAGAAAGCGACAGCTCCAATCAAAAGAAATGGCCAGATAAAAATTTTTCTGTTCAATGTTTTATCAGAGAAATAAGAGGCAACAAACATTCCTGCAATAGCAAAAAGATATGGAATAGATGCAAGCCACCCGGTTTTTATGATGCTGATGTCAGGAGCAGTCTTTATTATTGAAGGCAACCACATTACAAATCCATATACTCCTATACTCCAGAAAGCATATTGCAGACATAATAAAATTACAACTCTTGATTTAAATGCTTTTGCATAGTTTTTAACTGGTTTGATGATCAGTTGCTCTTCCTGGAGCGTTTCAATTAAATCGTCCTTTTCAGGTACTGTCAGCCATTTGGCATTCCGAACATTATCATCAATCAGGCGCCACCAGAAAAATGCCCAGATGATGGCTGGTAATCCTTCAAAAATAAACATCCAGCGCCAACCCAGGGATTTTATCAGATAGCCAGACAAAATGGACATCCAGACAATGGTTGCAGGATTACCAAGAATTAAAAATGTATTAGCTCGTGAACGTTCTGATTTCGTAAACCATCTGCTTAAGAAAATTATCATAGAAGGCATTACAGCACTCTCAACAACTCCGAGCATAAACCGGATCACAATTAAAATATTTGCATTACTGATCAGTCCGGTAGCCATGGCCAATATGCCCCATAGGATCAGAGACCAGAATATTAGTCTCCTGGCACTTTTTGTGGCGGCATAAATTGCACCGGGAATCTGAAAGAAGAAATAACCCAGGAAAAACAGCGATCCCAACAGGGAAGACATTGCCGCTGTAATGTGCAGATCCTTTGCCATTCCTCCTGCTGTCGCAAATCCAAAATTAGCACGGTCAAGGTAAGCAAGACTATATGTAATAAAAGCTATTGGGATCAAACGATACCAACGTTTCATGGCTAGTTGTTTTCCCATAATCAAATTACCTTAATTTTATTCATAACTAATTAGTAGATTAATGTCCCCTAAGCTTAAACTCTTTCAGGCTAATAGCTCAAAAAGTTAAACTTATAGTTCAAAAGTAATATTTTTTGTTTGCCGGTTAAAACATTTCACGAGAAGTACGATTTTACTTCCTGGTTTATTATCACTATTTCTTTTTTTATCTGAATATCTGGATTAAATTTGGACGACGTTTGTTTCTAAATTCAATTTTAACTTTTAATTCATTAATTAATAATAACATAAATACTAATTGTGAAAATCCTTAAGATCATAACTTATATCTTTCTGGGCACATTTATTTTTATTTTAATTGCTCTGATATCACAGTATGTGATTAATGCAAAATACGTGTTTCCTGAGCCTCATCCATTTAAAGGTGATTATCTCTATGACCCTTACAAAGGGATGGATAGTACAAAATGGCAATTAGGAAACCTTCACGTTCATACCAGGTTATATTTAGGTACGACGAACGGACGAGCAAATTCCAGCGAGTATCTGGATAGTTTCTATAGATATTTTGGCTACAAAATAATTGGAATATCAGATTATCAGAGCATTAATACCTATGAGAGCAAAAATAAATGGTTTATCCCGGAGTATGAACATGGTTACCAGTATTATAAAAATCACCATCTTGTTCTGAATGCCAAAAAAGTCAGCTGGCTTGATTATTTCTTTCGCCAGACTCTGAGCAATAAACAATTCATAATTAACCGGTTGAAAAAAGACTCGTCAGTGGTTTTAGCAATTCCTCATCCGGTTTTAAGGCAGGCTTTATCATTTAATGATTTTAAATACCTGAGCAACTATAACTGTCTGGAAATCGCTAACAATCAAAAGCAGTTCAGTGCATATTACGATACTATCCTTTCAGCAGGGCATCCGGTTTTTATAATGGCTGATGACGATGCACATGATCTTAGAAAAATAGATGAAGGTTGTCACAGCTTCAATTTTGTAAACACAGATCTGCTAAAAGATTCTATTTTAAATGCTATTATAACAGGACGTTCAGTAGGGGTGAATTTTAATATTAAGTCCTATAAAACCAACGAAGAAAAAAAGGCTGCATTAGAGAAGTTGCCAAAGATCTTAAATGTCTCTTTGAAAAATGACACCCTCGTTGTGAGTTTAAATCAGGTGGTAACCTCAATGAATTTTATCGGACAAAATGGCGCTGTAAAGAAGTCTGTTACTAATTGTAACACAGGAAGTTATTTTTTCGTCAAGGAAGACACTTACATCAGGACTGAGATTAAATGCGTTGACGGTACAATATATTTTCTCAATCCCGTTTTCAGGTACGATGGCAAACGTTTAACTTATTATGCAGCTGAATTTAATGTTTTTAAAACATGGGGTTTGAGGGCAATAGTTATTGCACTGGTATTACTTATTATCTTCATCCGGAAAAACAAAAAATAGATGTATAACGGCAAAAAAATAGTTGTTGTATTACCAGCCTTTAATGCTGCACTGACCCTTGAAAAAACTTACAGGGAGATACCCTTTAATGTTGTTGATGATGTTATTCTGGTTGATGATCACAGCAACGATAACACAACTGAAGTTGGAGAAAAACTGGGGATAAAGCATATCATTCATCATGAGAAAAACAAGGGCTATGGCGGGAATCAGAAAACATGCTATAAAAAGGCGCTTGAAATAGGCGGTGATATTATAGTGATGCTACATCCTGATTACCAATACACTCCGCAATTGATCCCGGCAATGGTAAGTATTATCGGGAACGGGTTATACCCTGTTGTTTTTGGATCAAGGATATTAGGCAAGAGCGCACTCAAAGGAGGTATGCCAGTGTACAAATATTTAGCCAACAGATTACTGACTTTTATCCAGAATATTTTAATGAATCAGAAACTGACAGAATATCATACAGGTTACCGGGCTTATTCCGGAGAAGTATTAAAAAAGGTCAATTTTGATTTGAACTCAGATGATTTCATTTTTGATAATGAGATGATTGCTCTCATATTTTATAATGGATTCGAAATTGCTGAAGTCACATGCCCCACTAAATATTTTGCAGAAGCATCAAGCATAAATTTCAGAAGAAGCCTGAAGTATGGTTTTGGAGTTTTACGTGTTTCAATGCTCTACTTTCTAACCAGAACAGGTATATACAAATGGAAACTTCTGGTTAATTAGTCTGATATGAATAAAAAGCTTTACCCCTGGTTAATATTAATTTCAGCGATATTCTTTTTTATTCCGTTTCTTGGTTCTGTTCATCTGTTTGACTGGGATGAGATAAATTTTGCAGAGTCTGCAAGAGAGATGCTGGTTACCGGTAATTTCAGCAGAGTACAGATTGATTTTCACCCATTCTGGGAAAAACCGCCCCTCTTCTTCTGGATGCAGGCATTGAGTATGAAGTTATTCGGGATCAATGAGTTTGCGGCACGTTTCCCGAATGCAGTTATCGGGATATTTACTCTCTTAATCTTTTACTTTCTGGGTAAGAAATTGTATGATGAAAAATTCGGATTGATATGGGCTGTAGCTTATCTGGGATCATTCCTGCCGCATATTTATTTCAAATCGGGCATTATTGATCCTTTCTTCAACTTCTTTATTTTTATCGGCATGGTTTTCCTGGCAAAAAGCATTTCAAAAACAGGGGAAAAAGAAGGATTTATTTATGCTCTCTTTGCAGGAATATCATTAGGTCTGGCAACCCTGACAAAAGGTCCTGTAGGTTTGCTGATCGCCGGAATCTCAGTTTTAGTCTACTGGATAACATTGAAATTCAAAAAAATCTCAAACTGGAAGAACATTCTTATTTTCGCAGTCTCCTGCTTAATAATCACTTCATTATGGTTTGGTCTTGAGATGATCCATAACGGATTCTGGTTCATAAAGGAGTTCATTAAATACCAGGCAGATCTTTTTCTGAAACCTGGCGCAGGACATTCAGGACCAATATATTATCATTTTCTGGTCGTCTTCCTGGGATGTTTCCCCATCTCAGTTTTGGCACTGCCTATGATATTCAGAAAGAGGTCTGATTTACAGGACGAAAGGACACATTTTCATAAATGGATGCTTATCCTTTTCTGGGTTGTAATGATACTTTTTACGATAGTCAAAACAAAGATTGTTCACTATTCCTCACTGGCATATTTTCCACTCTCCTTCCTTGCAGCCAGCTATATTTATGAAGTGGTCAATAACAGAGAGGAGTTCAGGAAATATATGTTCTGGATTTTGTCTATAACCGGAACAATATTTTCACTTATTCTGATCGGATTGCCGCTTGTCGTCAAATTTAAGAACCTTATAATTCCATATATCAAAGACAATTTCGCCGTTGCCTGTCTTAATACTCCTGTTAAGTGGAATGGCTATGAATTCCTTATTGGAGCGGTTTATCTTTTAGTCCTGTTCGCCGCATTGATTATGATGAGAAGAAAGCTATTCTTCAAAGGAATTCTTACATTGTTTTATGCGACAGCCTTTTGCATCTTTTTTTATTTGAAAGCAGTAGTTCCTAAAATTGAGAGATATTCCCAGGGACCCGCTATTAATTTCTTCCANNAGCATTTCAGGGCAGGATGTTTATGCTACTACCATAGGATACTGGAGCTATGCAAATTATTTCTATTTCCAGAAAATGCCGGGAGGAAATGCCGAAAGCAGTGACAAAGATTGGTTGCTGAACGGTAAAATAGATAAACCTGTTTACATGGTTGCAAAGTCGACCTCTAAGGATTTTTTCGATAAACATCCCGATTGCAAATTTATCGGGCAGGAGGGTGGATTTCTGTTTTATTTCCGTTTGCCTTCTTCAAGTGAGTAAATCCGGGAACAGATTACTCATATCGCAGTGCCTCAACCGGGTTCCTTGTTGCTGCCCGCCAGCTTTGCCAGGCTACAGTTATCATCGCAATTATTAAAGTCACTAATCCTCCTGATATATAAATCCATGCCGGGATATTAGTATGGAATGCATAGTTCAGCAACCAGTTTTTCATTATCAAAATGGAAACAGGAGTAGCAATTATGAAAGCAATTATGATTAGTATAACTATCTCTTTGGAAAAACGATAGATTATTTCTCCTGAACCGGATCCAAAAATTTTCCGTATCCCTACCTCTTTTATTTTTTTTGAAGCTGTGAAGGCAGCTAATGCCCATAAACCTAAGACTGATATAAAGAATGCCAGTCCGGTAAAAATACTTACAATATTTCCATAACGTTTATCGGTTTTATATTGATTGTCAAAAAAGCTATCGAGGAAAAAATAGTCAAAACTTGATTCCGGGAAGTATGTTTTCCAACGGGCCTGAATCAAATCGACTATGGCATCATAATTATTACCTGCCGTTTTTATTGCGATAAATCTGGGAGGAACCCATCTCAATCTTCCGTTTCTAAGAATCATGATTGGAGTATAAGTATTCGCTAAACCTCGTTGATGCCAGTTTTTTGCAACACCAATTATCGTAACCGATTGGGATTCTCCTTCAAGAATTACTTTTTTCCCGATGGCATCTTCAGATTTAGTAAATCCAAGATATGACGATGATGCTTCATTAATAATCAGGCTTTCCTGTTCGTTTCCAAAACCTTTTTGGAAGGATCGGCCGGCAACAAGTTCAATACCGAAAGTCTCGATAAAATTTTCATCAACAGTCAGCATTTCGTAAAGACGTTGTTTTTCCAGGCCGTCGCCCTGAAGTCGGTTTGAAGCAAAAAATGCAACCTCCATACCAGGAACTGAACCTGTAAGTGAAACATATTTTATAGAAGGTTCAAGCATCAGGTTATCCCTGAACAATGTAATATTCTGGTATATATTTTGCCTGCTTACCGGGAATTTGATAACAATAGTCTGATTGATATTTACACCAAGATCCTGATTACGCATATAATTGACCTGCCTTTTTACGATAAACATTCCACAGATCAGCACCAGGGCAGCAGCAAATTGGAAAATCACAAGAATTTGTCTTATAATGCCCGCTGACCCTGAATTAAAATAATTGCCCTTCATGATGATGGAAGGTTCGACACGATTCATTATAAAAGCCGGATAAAATCCCGAGAGAACCACCCCTGAAACCAAAAATGCAATTGTAGAAAGCCAGAATACAGGTTGTTCGGTAATGAACAAACCGATCTTTTCGCCAATAATCCGGTTAAAAACCGGTTGTAAAAGAAAGATCAGAATAACAGCAATTATTATTGCACAGAGATTGACCAGCCATGATTCCATCAGAAACTGCCGGATAAGTTGATAGCGCGATGCCCCCGCCACTTTACGAATCCCGATATCTTTTGCCCTCTCCATAGAACGGGCAGTGGTCAGATTAATATAGTTTATCCATGCTGTTAACAATATAACCATTGCAATTACTATAAGAACAATCAGTGATGTTTTATTGCCCTTGATCTCTTTTTCGTATTGTTTCTGAGGGTTAAGATGAATTTTATCCAGCGGAACAAGCGTAATTGCCCATCTCTTTTCTTTCAGAGCATTGCCGGTTTTATACTTTTCAGCCATTGCCGGGAACTTTGCCTCTATTTCTTTTGGATTTGTACCAGGTGAAAGCAGGAGATAAGTATATGCTTCATGCAGATACCAGAATTCTTTCATATAGTTTGGCAGAGTTTCATATGATATAAGATAATTAAAACGGATATGTGAGTTTTCAGGAAAATCATCAAGTACACCGGTCACTTCACAATTGTAAAAGTTCGAACCAGAAGCAAATGTCAGCATCTTTCCCAGGGGATTCTCCTGCTTAAAAAACCTGCGAGCAACATTTTTCGTGATAATAACTGTATTTGGCCTTTTCAGCTGGTCATTCACGGCACCTGTATTCAGTTTAAAACCAAACACAGTAAAAAATGATGGTCCGGTATAAGCAATTCCGTTTTCACGGCTAATTATATCTTTGTATGATACAGTCTGTTCACTGTTTTGCATACCGATTCTGACATAATCCTCAATACCAGCCATCTCCCGGCTGATTGCGCTACCATAACCAAATGAACTTGTCGCCCAGTTGTCCGTCAAAA
>PMEC01000077.1:1365-3178 GCA_003155705.1 Bacteroidales bacterium | reverse complement strand
GGAGAGCCCGGGTAAATATGTTCTTTAATATGTTCACCCCACTCAAAGTATTTATTTACAAGAAAAGCAAGTCCAAGAGAAATAGTAACGCCTAGTAATAACAGAGCAAGTTTTTTATTTTGTTTCTGGATAGCAGTGATTGACATCGCGATTGTTGAACTGCTGATCAGGAGAATAATAGTATTAACAGTGCCAATAAATACATTTAATTCATGGGCTGCAAGATGGAATGCAAGGGAATTTCTGTACCGGTAAACGGAATAAACTACAAAAAGCCCTCCGAATAACAACATTTCTGTAAACAGGAATAGCCACATACCTGTTTTGGATGCCAGATCGTCGCGATGTGTCTCTGTTGTCATACTCATTTATAGTCGTAAGGTCCTTTGGTAATTATGGGGATTTCTTCAAAATTTTCTACCGGGGGAGGAGAGGGAATTGTCCACTCGAGGGTCTTTCCACCCCAGGGATCTGAAGGCGCTATTGTCCCGCTTCTTAAAGAGGCAAACAAATTAATTATAATTATTGCTAATCCGGAGTAAAGGACCCAGGATCCCATAGTTGAAATTATATTTCCAGCATGAAAGACCTCGTCATAGTCATAATACCTTCTTGGCATGCCTTTAAATCCAAGATAAAACATAGGTCCATACAGTGTGATAAAACCGATAAAAAATAAAACCAGGCCTATATTTGCCCATCTGGTGTCGTACATTTTACCGGTGATCTTAGGGAACCAGTAATGCATTGCTCCAAAAAACGCAAATCCGGTTCCTCCAAATACGATAAAATGAAAATGGGCAACAACAAAATGTGTATTATGTAAATGAACATTAGCGGCAAGGGAACCAAGAATAAGTCCTGAAAAGCCACCAACCATGAAAACGAAAATAAAAGCCATCGCCCAGTAAAATGGTGTTTGCAGATCTATCGAACCCTGATGCATTGTGGATATCCAGTTAAATACCTTTATGGCGCTCGGGATGGCGACGAGAAAAGTGAGAAGGGAAAATGTATAGAGTGCGGTACCACTCATTCCGGATGTGAACATGTGATGTCCCCAGACAAAATAGCCTACAAATGCAATTGCAAGAACAGAAGCAACCATGAATCTGTATCCGAATATCGTTTTATGAGAGAATGTTGTAATAATCTCAGAAATTGCCCCCATTGCCGGCAATATCATAATATAAACTGCCGGATGACTGTAAGTCCAGAATAAATGCTGATAAAGAAGCGGATCGCCTCCCAGGGTCGGATCAAAAAACCCTATATGCAATGTCCGTTCAGCTACAATCATTAACAATGTAATTCCAATTATTGGAGTAGCAAGCAGCTGAACCCATCCTGTCGCATAAAGTGTCCAGGGGAATAATGGCATTTTTAACCAGGTCATCCCAGGGGCACGCATCCTGTGTATCGTCACCAGAAAGTTCAATCCTGTAAGAATGGAAGAAAACCCCAGCACAAATGCACCAAAAACTGCAGGTAACATTGTCCCGGAAGTCCTGAAGCTGTATGGGGCATAAAATGTCCATCCGGTATCCGGGGGTCCCTGCCCTGCAAACTGGGATATCAAAACCAAAGAAACACCGGTCACATATAGATACCACGAAAAGAGATTAATTCTTGGAAATGCCACATCTTTTGCTCCAATCATTATGGGTAAAAGGAAATTGCCAAATACAGCGGGCAGTCCTGGAATGACAACTGCGAAGATCATAATAATTCCGTGCAGGGTGAAAAAAGCATTATAAGTTTGTGCGTCCATAATGGTTTTCCCCGGGGCAATGAGTTCAAACTTCATTAACAA
>PMEC01000077.1:0-1333 GCA_003155705.1 Bacteroidales bacterium | reverse complement strand
TTTATTTTTAAATTTTATCCGTGACAGTGCCAGAATTAAAAATGTTATGATCACAATAAATAAGATAACTATCGCAGCGACCCTGGTCACATTAAAGACAAACTGATTTCCTTTGCTGTCATATCCATAACAAATTGCAAGTAAACGATTGATACTTGGGCCTATTTTCCCGGCGGCAGCTTCAACAAGTGTTATTTTTATGTCAAAGGGCAAAAAGTCAATTCCCCGGAGGTAACGCACAATCTTCCCGTCAGCAGCAAGAGCTATCAGACCTGTAGGATGCACGTACTGTTCGTTTACCTTCTGATAATTGAAACCAACGGATTGTGTTAATTTAGCTATGTCAATGCTGTCAGATACAAAAAAAAGCCAGTTTTTCGCATCCTCTTTTTTCTTCATAGTGCTTAAATAGCTGGCTTTCTTATTGATCCCCAGACTAATTTTTTCAGTGGGATCAAAACTGATTGTTATGACCTCATAGTCTTTACCAAGCTGAAGATCCATTCCGTCAATGAATTTCGATATCCCCCACATCAGAGGACTGCAGGTTCCGGCGCACTGAAAATAGACCAGATTCAGAATTGTTGGTTTATTGATAACGCTCTTTAAAAGTACCGTATCCCCCGACTCATTAACCAGCTTGACGTTAAGATCAGCATACTGACCCTGTTTCTCCGCAAAACCGATCTGCATTTGCTGATCGAACAGAGCTGTTTGTGAATACAAATTTATGTTTAAAAGCCAGGTACCCAAAGCAAAAAGCAGTTTCGCGTTTCTCATTGCAGTACTTTCGTAAAGTGAATATTATTAAGCATAAAAATATATTTTTTCTTTCATTTTGTAATGGTCCGATTATATCGTGCAGGATAATTTTTTGAACTATATGTACTTATGGAATAGCAGATTATTTTGTAATTAATGATTTATTTTTTCCGGATTCATCAGATTCGGAATATATACCGGCGATCATCATTGATCCCCCCATTAGCGATATATCTTTAAGAAGAGCAATCAGCGTTGCCGTTTTATCGATGCCATTAAACAGGTGAGGAATATGGATCGTCAGGATAAAAATGAAGAGAAGAAAAGCAAGCAATAATGTGGCTTGCTTAATGTACTTTTTGGTTATGATGCTGATGCTTGTCGCTATAAGCATTATTCCCGTAAGTATTATAGTGTATGCTCCCAGCGGGATAAATGATGTCAGCATCCCAAGGTAGTAATCCGTCATTAGAAAATGGTTAATTCCAAAAATTGCAAAAGGAATTGCAAAAAGAATTCTTCCTAAGGTCGTGATTTTTTTCATGTCAGGTTCTTTTATAACTACATTTTT
>PMEC01000108.1 GCA_003155705.1 Bacteroidales bacterium | reverse complement strand
CACAAATACTTCCAATATTAACATCTTTCGATTTAACTTCAATAATCGCTCCGGTATAATAATTTAATCCTCTGGCTAAAGTAAGATCTAGTTCAACTTTAAATTTTAATTTTTGACTATTAATCATTCTAAACAGGACCAGGAGTTCGTTTACTCCTTTGAGCCCCGTTTCTGAAACAGAAAGAGTTTTCTTAAGACTCTTTAACTTCGCTATTTTGCCGCCTGATAAGTTAAGAATTGGCTTCAGTTTTGCAATTGAAATCTGTGAAACTCCTTTACTCTTAAGCTCCCTAATCGAAGCATCTATTCCTGTTTTTTCAATCTTGTCAATTGCAGTTGTTATGTCAATCAGTCTGTCTGGCACGCCGATAATTTCAGCAATACCTGCCAGTATTTTACGATTATTAATCTTAATGACAACTGCAATATCTAGCCTAGAAAAGATCTCNNTCACATTGAAAGAATTCCCGGTACCTGCCCTTCTGGGGTCTGTCGGCTCTCCAAACAGGCTGCATCTGGTATCTCTTAAACGGGAACACGATCTCATCGCGATGCTGAACCACGTATCGGGCAAATGGAACAGTCAGATCATATCTTAACCCCTTTTCACATATCCTGGATGATATTTTTCCCTGTTCACGTTTAAGAAGGTCCTCGTCGGATATTCCCGAAAGGAAATCTCCGGAATTCAGAACTCTGAAAAGAAGTTTATCTCCTTCCTCACCGTACTTACCGAGCAATGACGAGAGGTTTTCCATAGCCGGAGTTTCAATAGGCTGGTAACCATATAATCTGAATACCTGTCTGATAGTCTCAAAAATGAAATCTCTTCTGAGCATCTCCTCAGGGGAGAAATCTCGTGTGCCTTTTGGGATGGATGGTTTGGATGACATAGATAAAAGATAAAAGACAAAAGTATAAAGACAAAAGGAGAAAGGAGAAAGGAGAAAGTAAAAATTATTATCAAAAAACCTTTATTTGCAAAAAGGTTAAAGTAAAATTCAAAAGGCAAAAGAATAAAAGTAAAATAGATTTATTTTCCTTTTACTTTTATCTTTTGCCCTTTATCTTTTGACTTAATAATCAATATACTTTCGGTATATGTGTCTGCTCCTCCTTAGGTGGCCTGACGTATGCAGTGTCATGCTTCAATGGAGGCAGCTTGAAAGGTTTAGGTGTAAGATCCTCATAAGGAATAAGTGTAAGCAGGTGCTTGATGCAGTTAAGTCTTGCACGCTTCTTATCATCAGCCTCAACAACATACCATGGAGATTGTTTTGTGTCGGTATATGAGAACATCTTGTCTTTTGCCATTGAGTACTCTACCCATTTATCTCGTGATTCCACATCCATCGGACTTATTTTCCACCGTTTTGTCGGATCGCTTATCCTTTCCTGGAATCGTTTTTCCTGTTCATGATCGCTAACTGAGAACCAGTATTTTACAAGTATGATACCTGACCGGATAAGCATTCTTTCAAATTCGGGACAAGATCTGAGAAATTCTTCATATTCATCGTTTGTACAAAAACCCATTACCTTTTCGACACCAGCCCGGTTGTACCAGCTTCGGTCAAAAAGGGCTATCTCACCTCCGGCTGGCAAATGAGGTACATATCTCTGAAAATACCATTGTGTCTTCTCTTTTTCAGTCGGTGTCCCAAGGGCAACCACTCTGCATATACGGGGATTCAGGCATCCTGAAATTGTTTTTATAACACCTCCTTTGCCTGCGGCATCACGACCTTCAAAAATCACTACAACCCTAAGCTTTTTTGTTTTTACCCATTCCTGGAGTTTAACTAATTCGATATCAAGCTTTATCAGTTCATTAAAATAGATTTTGTTTTTCATCTTTTCGTCCTTCTTCTGTTCAATGTCGTGATAAAGTTCAGACTTGTCAAATTTTTGCTTTTTGACTTCCTTGTTTTTTTTCTTTTTTGCCATAGCGTTAGAAATTAATGGGATAGAAATTTACGATCTTTTTTCGAACTAAAAAAATTTTAATAATAAAAGTAGACTATCGCGGCTTTAGGTCAATAGAAACAACTACTATTTCAAATTATAAAGATAGGCATAGTCAGAGACTACGCCTATCCTATTTCTTAATAACTGCAAATCTTATTGTATAAAAGGTATAGCCAAAGGGTATCTGAATTCCTCACCCTTAGAAGCTTTAACACTTGCAATTATTATACAAACAATTTTCAGAGTTACTATGACAAATACTATTGGTATACCAATAATAATGAAACATAAAGGCAGAACCAGAACAAGATAGAGAAGCATGGAAAGCTGGAAATTCATGGAAGCTTTTCCGTTTTCATTTACCCAGGTTGATTCGTCTTTTCTTGATAACCAACAGATTAAGGGACCAATTACCCCTCCGAATGGGAAAAGGAAACCTGCAAAAGCAGTCAGATGACAAAACATTGCCCAGTTTCTTTCGGTTTCCGATAATACTCTGATCTCTTTCATGACATTCCGGTTTTTATTAAAAGACTGGATAAATAATGCAATGCTGCATAATCAGAATCTGGCAAGACGTTTCAAATCTGACTCCAATAACCCGTTCGGATTCTTTTCATCAATCATATGCTGATCATAATAGTACATATTAGCATCATCAGTACCGATAAGCATCTTGAAACAATATCCTGTTTTCCGGTGCCCGACCGGGCCAACCTTATGAAGTATGAGGGTATTTGGCGCTTTTTTCTTGATGGCTTCAACAATTTCATCTTCAGAAACTATTTTAATATCATATGGATATAGAGCTTTGATTTTTTCAATTGTAGAAATGGATGGTGATAAGTCTTCCTTCTTTACCAGAATTGTTTTCTTGTTAACTTCCGGAACAAACTTATTATAATACTTGAGGTATTTTCGGCCAGTTAATGAAGGATCTTCTGAAATCAGCTTAGCATGCTTCTGCATGAACGATAGAATTGGCCCCAATTTATAACCATACCCAAGATCATCCTCTCCTGCAAATGAAAGTGGAATGGCGCAGATCTCAGGGTTTTCACTTAATTTATTGACCCTTTTCCCCTGCAACAGGTTAATAAAGTTAAAGACAGATCCGGATTTGTCTTTATCAAAGTTTGTCTCAGTGAGGACAACGAAAGAATATGCGGGATTAGGCCGCCTGACATTGAATTCCTTCGCTTCAATGAATTCATAAGGGGTTATATTCCAGTAATTTTTCATTG
Organism: Bacteroidales bacterium; assembly: GCA_003155705.1. GTDB lineage: Bacteria > Bacteroidota > Bacteroidia > Bacteroidales > VadinHA17 > LD21. Next base: position 10,300 of record PMEC01000108.1, on the reverse strand, counting down.
CCTCCTTAATATATGAGTTAAAAGAAGAAAAGGGATCATTTTCCAGAACCACACATGTTTTTGAAGCCATGAATTGTTTAATCTCATCCTTATCAGGAAAAGGAGCCTGACCTTTTATTGCAAGTGAGAGTAAGAAAACGACAGTGGATATTAGTACTTTCTTCATATTCAGCAGGTTAATTAACAGGTAAAAATACAGGGTTTTTTTCATTGAATTTTCTGATGTAGACGAACATAAGTTCTTTTTTCTTTCCCCTGGATAGCTTAACAAATTCATCATAAATTGTTGAGTCTTTCATAAGAAGTATTTCAACGTTCTCAACTGTAAACTCCATAACCTTACCTGTCTCAAATTCAATCACATATTGTTTCAGTTCATTACGTGGGATGCTCTGTTGACTGTAAGGTGAATAATATGAACCATAAGGAGAGTAACTTCCATATCCGTAAGATGAATATGGATCATAATATCCATAAGGTGAATAGTTATTATATCTTGTATCATAGGTTGTTACATCTGCAACAAAATGACAGATGTTTCCGACAAATGTTATCCGGTTAAAATTGTCCTGTACGAGAATATAAAGAACACCATTGCGGGCAAAACCCCAGATATTACTCTTATCGACCTCTTGTCTTACACCCATTTCATCATAAAAATAGATCTTGCCCGATTCAAATACTTTTTTAAAGAAATCCCTGTCATTATAATCAGCCGATGTAAGCAATTTTGCTTTTGCAATCGGACTATTTGATTTTACCTGGTCAAAATTCAGATATATCCCATCTTTAAATTTAAAATCGGGTGTATATTTTATGCGTCCGGATTGATCCTGACCAGAAACTCTGAAGAATGAAGCTGCTGTCATTAGAATACAAGCAACAACTATAAAATGAAATGTTTTTTTCATAATTCGGTCCTTCTTCTAATCCTCGGACAAAAATCGTTCCACCTTGGCAAAATTAACCATTTACTTCAAAGTATGATTAAACCAGGAACCGTATGTTTATAATAATTTTATTTTAATTTTACGGAACTATCAAATAATCGGGTTCTGATTAATATAACAGAAGAAAACACCATGGTAAAAAATAAATCTGACCTTCCAATGTCTATCTTCGATAAAGACCGGAAAAAAGTTGAGCAGGTCTCTCTTTTTGCTTTAATCAGCTTAATCGTAGCAATAATACTTTTATCATTCAATCTAAGATTAATATCAGGATGCGTAGTTATTGTTGCCACTTCACTAGGTGTGATTGCCGTCAGAACAGCATTAGGACTGATTAAAGAGGTGAGAGAATCTTTTGTTGATGCATCCGATTCCAGCGAGAAGAAAGACGATGTAATTACCAATTTTTCTCACAGAATCAGGGAGCCGCTTAATAATCTTGTTATAATTGGCGACCTGTTGATGGGTTCCGGGCTTCAGAAGAAACAAAAAGAGCTGCTTGAAACTTTCATTGCTTCAACAAACAATATGGTTACTACTGTTAATGAATTAACAATGAAGTCGGCCGGAAACATAAGCTATGAAGACAGAAAGAGTATCAGATTCAATATTGTTTCCACTATACAGAATACTATTGACCTTTTCAATCTTAAGGATACTTCTAAAATTGACTTTATACTTAATAACAAGGAGTTTGGTCATTATGAAATGATCGGCGATCCGATAATTCTTAAACAGATACTTCTGGATATCTTTAGCACAATTGAGAGTCAGAACTATAGCAGAATAACCAAAGTAACAATTAATCTTAAAAAAGCCAAGGAAACAAACAATGAGACTTTTGTCAATTGCAGGATACAGACTGACTGGAATGTTGTATTGATAGATGAAAAAGGTCTTGCCGGGAACCTTGCCTCCAAGCTGATCGCATACAGCAGAGGCTATTTCCACCAGGAATTCGGCAATAATTTTACAGTCCTGGATGTGGTAATTCCATTTTACAATGCTATGCCGGAATCGAAGATACAGATTGCTTCTCAGAAAATTGGAGAGCTCAGGCAAAAAGAGTTAACACACAAGGAACTTAAGGATTTGAAATTACTTCTTGTTGAAGATAATATTGTTAACCAGAAGATCACACTTCTTACGCTTAAACCTATGGTTGGAATCATTGACACAGCCACAAACGGAAGAGAGGCGCTGGATAAATTCGGTACATCAAATTACGACCTGATATTGATGGATATTCAGATGCCTGTGATGAGCGGACTTCTTGCTGCGGAAAAAATAAGAGCACTTGAAGCCAGTACCAATGTACATATTCCGCTAATTGCAATTACGGCAAATGCAATGCTGGGTGATAAAGAAAGATGTATTTCTGCCGGATTCGACGATTATATAAGTAAACCCTTTCAGCCATCTGCTCTGGTAGAAATCATAAAGAGATTTATTTAGATTCTGCCCGACGGAACTGGCTTAAACCCCATTACAAGAATATCATCAACCTGTGATGTGTCACCCATCCAGGCTTTTATGTTTTCTTCAAGAACTGATTTTTGATCTTCTACAGGGAAGCGGTATATTGTCATTAAAAGATACCTGAACCTTCTGTACATAAACTTTTTGTTTGCTGAACCGCCAAACTGATCAACATATCCATCCGAAAAAAGATACACCATATCATCATCCATCAGGGCAATTTCATTATTAGTAAAAGAAACTCCTTCGGGAGTCTCTCCAAGAATGAGCTTGTCGCCTTTAAACTCAATCAATCTGTTATCGCGGATGATATAAAGAGGAAAAAAGGCTCCCGCAAATTGAATTTTTCTTTTCCCACGGTCAACTACACAAATACCTATATCCATCCCGTCGTGTATAATGGTTCCTATATTTTTTTCTCTGTTGAAAGTCTTTTCAAGTGATTTGTTCATTATTTCAAGAACTCTGTCGGGTCGCTTTACCTTATCAACATTTATAATCTTATCGAGAAGTTCATGTCCGATCATCGACATCAGAGCCCCCGGTACTCCATGACCTGTACAATCAGCCGCTGCAATAAAAACGCTTTCCTCGTTCTCTCCTATCCAGAAAAAATCACCACTAATAATATCTTTGGGTTTATAAAAAATGAAAGATTCCTTAAAATATCTCCTGAAATAATCTTCAGACGGAAGAAGAGCCTCCTGAATTCTCTGAGCATAAGTTAAACTGTCTGTAATGCTTTTGTTTTTAGATTCAAGCTCTGCTTTCTGATTTTCAATATTAAGAAGCGTGCGTTCCTTTTCCCTGAGAAGTTTCTTTATACTGATCAGCTGCCTGGTTTGTGATCTGACAACAAAATAAACAACTGAGATAATAAGGACTGAATAGAATAATAGATGTAATGATGTGGTAAAATCCGAAATAGTTACAAAAGATACTGCAATAACCAACCGGGAAATAACTTCTGACACTATTAATAAAAGATCAATTATAATCAGCAAAATGAACATCTTAAATTGTTAAATTTAATTAATTGATTGCCAATCAATTATAATAAATAAGCATAACTTGAAATCCAATTAATCATCTCTTTACTTCTTCATTGGCGTTATGTATCATATGTTTTGTTTTTAACGAAGGTGATGAAATGAAATCTCCTATCCCGAGCAATTCCCACTTCTGATCCACTTTCAAGATTGTTTCATCATCAGAACAAACTACATCCGGCCATTTTCTTTTAAAACCTCCCGGGCGGAATGCCTTAATTGTGGCATCAATAAGTATAGTAGAATCAGAAACAAAATAATGATCCCTGATGGGATCTGTGTTACCAAGGACCTGCCATGCAACTGTAAAACAGTCATTTACATCAATTGTATGATCAACAACCAGTATCATTCTAAGACTGTCGATCCAGGAAGCACCACGCAGCTTACTCTTAAGTTTATTGACAATTTCACAATCAGCAAAGTTGTTAACTGATAGAATAAGCAAAGGAATATTATCATTCAGCAAACCAGAGTTGTAGTTGAGAATGAGTTTTGACGATTTAAGAAGTTCAAAAATATTATCAGGAACATTATAATTTGTCAATACGGAAGAAGCTGATTCTTGTTTTTCTTCGGTTGTTTTTGAAGTGGCATCAATTCCAAGTTTTCCACCAAAAGCAAACGTGTCAGAAGAATGGTCAAGTACATCAAGAGGTCCATGGCTGAAAACAAGATCTTTTAAAAAATCAGTATTAGTAAATGTTTTTACAGCCAGATTGCGATAGTCTCTAATATCAACATCTCCATCAACAACGATAATAAATTTTGTGAACATCATTTGTCCTGCGCCAAGAAGTGAATTAATCACTTTCATCCCCTGTCCGGAATAACTTTTCTTTATTTTTATGATAACAAGATTGTGTGCTACACCTGCATCTGGCATATGTATATCTTCTATTTCTGGCAGCAGAGCCAGTTTTATAGGTGTAAGAAATATTTTTTCGGTGGACATTGTCAGAAATGCATCTTCCTGAGGAGGAACTCCCACAATTGTAGCTGGATAAACAGCATCCCTGGAATGTGTCAGGCATGTAACATGGAAACGAGGATACCAATCTGCAAGTGAATAGAATCCGGTATGATCCCCAAAAGGGCCTTCCCAAACAAGTTCTTCAGACGGGTCGACATAACCCTCAATTATAATATCTGCATCAGAAGGGACAAAAAGATCATTGGATATACATTTTACAAGTTTCACCTTTTTCTTCCTCAGAAACCCTGCAAGTATATATTCATCAATATTTTCAGGAAGGGGTGCAGTTGCAGCGTATGTATAGACCGGGTCTCCTCCCAGGGCAACAGAGACCGGCATTTTCCTGCCTATTCTTTTCCATGCTTCAAAATGGTTTGCTCCGGTCTTATGCAACTGCCAGTGCATACCTGTTGTCTTTTTATCAAGAATCTGCATCCTGTACATTCCGACATTAGTACTGGCTGTCTCAGGATGTATTGTATGAACCATTGGAAGTGTGATAAATCTGTTGGCATCATAAGGCCAGCATTTAAGTACCGGCAAAATTCCGAGATCTGGATCGTTATGAATAACCTGCTGGCATTTCCCTTTGAATGAGGATTTCTGAGGAAAAGAACCTGAAAGTTTAATCAGATCCGGCAGTTTTATAATTTTATTTATAAAACTACCTGATATACCTGATAATGAAGCGAATACTTTTTCAATTTCTTTACCTGTTGTCTGGAGATCTTTTTGGCCTAAAGCCAAAGACATTCGTTTCGAGGAGCCAAAGGTATTAATAAGAACCGGGAATTTAGTTCCTGTATTTTCAAATAATAGTGCTTTCCCACCAGCCTTGGAAACCCTGTCAGTTATTTCAGATATTTCGAGTACAGGGTTAACAAATGTTTTAATTCTCTGAAGTTCTCCATTTTTCTCCAGGTCCCATATAAAATCGTTCAAGCCGGTATAGGTCATAAGTTATTGAGTAGACGATGTAAAGATATTCAATAAGGGGATAAATAAAGAGAAAAGAACTAAAAAAGGGGGTGATGAGACTGGTACAAAACAATAATGGGAACTATTCGTTAGATTAGTTCCCATTCACCTTTTGCAACCGAAGCCGCAATCGGCGTCTGGCTACTGTTATTCCGGCCGGCTGCTGTACCATTTCTTACGATCTGTTCCGGCAACCCATGGCTTTCGGGTATCGCATTTTATTGCGTTACCTTTTTGCTGTCCTTTCTTCCGCCTTGCGGTGGAATTCCTGGACGAAGTGTCTTTCAGGCNNTGTTCCCTGAAGCCCTGTGACTCAATCTCTGAAAGAACGTTTCCGGTTTCCATCGATCTACTGAACATCTATGAACCAGGTTCATTTTGTTCAGACTTCGGCTCTCCTGATGCGCAGTCCCGGAGGTCTGATTGAATCGGAGGTATTTCATTTAAGTAACCCTTTCCGGTTCCACATCTTTCAAGCAGCCCTTTATCGCTCACCTGATAAATCAAATTTAATATAAGGATTTGATATGGCAATGAGGATATGTTTCATAGTTGTAAACCTGATATTAACAGACGTTATCAACAATTGTTAATAACATTGAAAGGTGTTAATACAAAATAAGTTAGGCGTAGGTTGAAACTACACCCAACAATATATTGTATAGGATCTAAACTATAAAATATAAATTATTTTTTAATTCCATATACAGCCAGATCGCCCAGTAGTTCTTCAATACGAAGAAGCTGGTTATATTTTGCAATCCTATCTGTACGGCTGAGTGAACCTGTCTTGATCTGTCCCGAATTTGTAGCAACTGCAATATCGGCAATTGTCGTGTCTTCGGTTTCACCTGAACGATGAGATGTGACAGTAGTATAACCTGCCCTGTGAGCCATATCAATTGCGTCGAGTGTTTCAGTAAGAGTGCCGATCTGGTTGACTTTTATAAGAATTGAATTTGCACAACCCATATCTATTCCTTTTTTAAGGTAATCCACATTGGTGACGAAAACATCATCACCGACTATCTGGATACGTTTACCAAGCCTGTCTGTCATCATTTTCCATCCATCCCAATCATTTTCCGCCATTCCGTCTTCAATAGAATCTATCGGATATTTATTGATTAACTGTTCAAAAAAATCAACTTGTTCTTTTGACGTTTTTCTTGCACCTTTTGGTCCTTCAAATTTAGAATAGTTATACATACCATCATTATAAAATTCTGAGGCTGCCGGATCCAGGGCAATTGTTATATCAGTGCCTGGCTTATATCCTGCTAAACTAATTGCTTTGATAATCGTTTCAAGGGCATCTTCAGTGCCCTTTAGGTCAGGAGCAAAGCCACCTTCATCTCCGACTGCAGTGCTTAGCCCTTTTTCTTTTAACACTTTCTTAAGTGCATGGAATACCTCAGCGCCCATTCGCAGACCTTCCTTGAATGAAGGTGCTCCGACAGGTCTGATCATGAATTCCTGGAAAGCGATAGGTGCGTCTGAATGGGATCCACCATTTATTATGTTCATCATGGGTATTGGAAGAGTTACTGCATTAACTCCTCCGATATATCTGAATAATGGTAATCCGTGAGCTGCTGCAGCTGCTTTTGCAACAGCAAGAGATACACCAAGAATAGCATTTGCACCAAGATTGCTTTTGGTCTTTGTACCATCCAGTTCAATCATTTTTTTATCGATGCCTGCCTGGTCGGTAGTGTCCATACCTAATATTTCCTCAGCAATAACATTATTAACATTATTAACGGCATTAAGCACACCTTTCCCCGAGTAACGACTTTTGTCACCATCTCTTAGTTCGAGTGCTTCATTCTCACCGGTAGAGGCTCCTGAAGGCACAGCGGCTCTTCCGAAATACCCGCTGGTTGTTGTTACTTCGACTTCGATTGTAGGATTTCCACGTGAATCAAGAATTTCACGAGCATGTACGCTAACTATCTGACTCATAGTTTTTTATTTAATTATTAAACAATTATGCAATATACAAAAAAAGGGAAAATGTCCTTAATGACTTATCCCTTTTATTTAAAAATATTTTATAAAATATTTTCTTACTCTTTGGCAGCTCCTTCATCAGTTTCTTCTACCTTGGTTTTCGGGGCTTTAGCTTTTTTTGCTTTTCCGGTACTAACCTTAGCTGCGGGAGCATTATTATCCTCAGTTTCAGTCTTTTTCTTAGTTGTTCTCTTTCTTCTTGTAGTTTTAGCTTTAACTGCTTCACCGCCAAGCATATTTTCGTTGTAATCAACCAGCTCCATGACACACATATCTGCATTGTCTCCTATCCTGTTGCCGGTTTTCAGAATACGTGTATAACCACCCGGTCTTTCAGCAATCTTTGGTGATACTTCTCTGAATAGTTCAGCAACTGCCTGTTTATCTTTAAGATAACTNNAAGACCATTCTTCTTGAATGTGTTGAATCTTCTTTTGATTTAGTAATAAGTGGTTCAACATAGGTACGCAATGCTTTTGCTTTAGCAGTAGTTGTAATAATCCTCTTATGTAGAATAAGAGAAGAAGCCATATTTGCAAGCATAGCTTTCCTGTGGGAACTTGTTCTTCCTAAATGGTTAATAACTCTTTGATGTCGCATTTCTTTCTATCCTTAACCAGTTTCAAATTAATCTTTGTCTAATTTATATTTGCTCACATCCATACCGAATGAAAGGCTCATGGATTCAAGCAGTTCATCTAGTTCTGTAAGTGATTTCTTTCCAAAATTCCTGAATTTAAGAAGGTCATTCTTGTTGAATTTGACAAGATCGCCAAGCGTGTCAACTTCTGCGGCTTTAAGACAGTTAAGTGCCCTAACTGAGAGATCGAGGTCAACCAGCTTAGTTTTAAGCAGTTGTCTCATATGGAGTACTTCCTCATCAAATTCCTCATTTGCCAGCTTATCGTCTGAATCGAGGGTTATCTTTTCATCGGAGAATAGCATGAAATGATAAATCAGAATTTTTGCGGCTTCTTTAAGAGCATCTTTCGGGTGGATAGACCCATCTGTTTCAATCTCAAGAAGAAGTTTTTCGTAGTCAGTTTTCTGTTCAACGCGGTAGTTTTCCACCGCATATTTTACATTTCTTACAGGAGTAAATATTGAATCAATAGCAATAAGTCCGAACTCGCTGTCAACTGGCTGGTTTTCCTCAGCAGGAACATACCCTCTTCCTTTATTAATTGAAAGTTCAATCTGTAATTTGACATCTGTTTCCATCCGGCATATAACATGTTCCGGGTTAAGAACCTCAAAACTGCTCAGGGCAGAATTCAGATTACCGGCTTTAAGAACTTCCTGACCGCTTACTTTGATTGCAATCTTTTCGTTTTCTACATCTTCAACAGTTCTTTTAAAACGGACCTGTTTCAGATTAAGTATTATTTCAGTTACATCTTCGATTACACCTGTAATGGTAGAGAACTCATGGTCGATTCCTTCTATCTTCACCGTTGTAATGGCAAAACCTTCGAGGGAAGAGAGGAGTATTCTTCTCAGCGCATTACCGACGGTAATACCATAGCCGGGTTCAAGCGGGCGGAATTCGAACTTGCCGTACTTGTTGTCCGCTTCAAGCATTATAACTTTATCAGGCTTCTGGAATGCTAATATGGCCATAGGAATTTTCTTATATTATTATTTAGAATACAATTCAACAATTAACTGCTCCTTGATATCTTCAGGGATGTCAGTACGTTCCGGCATATTCATGAATTTGCCTGCCATCTGAGCATCATCCCACTCAAGCCACGGAAGTTTTGCATATCTCCTGGTCGAAAGCGAGTCGGAAATAGTCTCAAGAGATTTTGATTTTTCGCGAACTCCGATAATGTCACCAGGTCTAAGCTGATATGAAGGAATGTTTACCACGTTACCATTTACGGTAATATGGCGGTGCGATACAAGCTGACGTGCAGCTGATCTGGTAGGGGCCACACCTAAACGATAAACTGTGTTATCGAGACGTGCTTCGAGCAACTGTAGAAGAACTTCGCCAGTAACACCTTTACTTCTCGATGCTTTCTCGAAAGTATTACGGAATTGGCGTTCAAGCATTCCATAGGTATATTTTGCCTTCTGTTTTTCCCTAAGCTGAACTCCGTATTCTGAAGTCTTTTTCCTTTTCTTATTCATCCCATGCTGTCCGGGAGGGTAGTTTTTCCTCTCCAGATGTTTATCGGGACCAAAAATCGGTTCTCCGAATTTCCTTGCAATTCTTGATTTTGGGCCAGTATATCTTGCCATCGATTAAATATTTTAATACTTAAATAATTTATAAATACATTATACTCTTCTTCTTCCCGGTGCCCGACATCCGTTATGTGGCATCGGAGTTACGTCAACAATCTCAGTTACCTCAATTCCTACATTGCTTATTGAGCGGATAGCAGATTCGCGACCTGCACCTGGTCCTTTAACAAAAACCTTAACTTTTCTCAGTCCCAGATCAAAAGCAATCTTTCCACAATCCTCAGCAGCCATCTGTGCAGCATAGGGAGTATTTTTCTTCGAACCTTTGAAACCCATCTTACCTGATGACGCCCATGATATTACCTGACCAGAATTATTAGTCAGAGTTATAATAATATTATTGAACGATGAATGAACATGGGCGTGACCTGTTGGCTCAACCTTAACTACTTTCTTCTTTAATGCTCCAGTTTTCTTTGCCATAATCTGATTATTTAGTAGCTTTTTTCTTGNNAGGCCAATTCTATGCCGTACTCCCCGATAACAACCTATGTCCATCAACCTCTTAATGTTAAGTTGAGTCTCCGAACGCAATTCACCCTCGAGTTTATAGTTCTCGTTAAGGATACGACGTATTGAGTTTATCTGCTCATCAGTCCATT
>PMEC01000045.1:6916-11002 GCA_003155705.1 Bacteroidales bacterium | reverse complement strand
AATTGCCTTTTTTCTATTTGCGTAATTTCAACGCCTTAATTATTTCGCGATACCGCTCAATATCTTTAAGTCTCAGGTAATCAAGAAGTCTTCTTCTTTTTCCGACAAGCTTGATAAGAGCTCTCTGAGTGCTAAAATCTTTCTTATTCTTTTTAAGATGTTCNNTTAATCCACAAATAAATTGAGTCTCCAATTTTGGAACGCAAAAATAAGACTTTTTTATGTAAACTATCAAACAATTCAGTATTTTTTTATTTTGCCCTTTAAATATTTTTCGTCCAAGTCATTAAATCATTTTTTTTGTGGTATCCGAAATAAAGATTTCTGGCCCGGATTTATCAGCAAAAAAATCATGCCTGTTTAATATAAAGACGGAAAAAATGATCCTGAAGTTGCGTGGAATGAAGTAATTATTAAGCTGTTGGTCAAAATAATATAAAGTTTTGTCAAAACAGGCAGTTCAGTAATTGTATTGGATAACATCCGCCTAACCCACTTCAAAGGGGAAACTAAATCTGATTCTTAGATTTTTGTATTTAAACTTTCCCGCCCGATTGAACGATGTCAGTTATTGTATCTAATGCGGGGGTGTTTTACAAATTTATTATACAAATGAAAATAAATCGATTATGGACCAATATTGAAGTTATCAATTGAAGAAGGTGGAGCACCTACACCTATGTAATAAAAGTATTTTAACGTGTTCAGTTAAATCAGGATACTTGATTTAATATATACTCTACCACCAACAAAAATGGAATTCTGCTGGGACGGACGGGAAGTGAAGGGACTAACTATTTGATTTTTCTAAATGTCAGGATAGTTTTTTTTGTGTCTATATATTGTGAAAACTTACCAATGTTGATAGTTAACGTTGTCTCATCAAACTTGAAAAGGTAATTTCCACTATTCCACGTACTTGAAAGTCCATCAATCATATTAATACTATCTGAGAATATCTTGTATGAGTAACCAGTGCTTCCAATAACTGGAAGGCGGCATCCATTTCTTATTTCGTAACCCCTCTGTAACCAAAGTGTACCTGCGTTATTGCTTGAGTTAAAAATAAGTGTATCGGTCAAAGTATTTGTCTCTACCCATGAACCAACAAGTCCTTGTGGTAGAGTACTTGGGTCAGGGAACGAGACATTATCTTTCTGGCATGATATCAACATAATTCCAGTCGAGAAAATCACTGTTAAATACTGCAAGCATTTTCTTAGTGATTGTGGTTGCATAATTTGTTGAGATTAGTATAAACTAAATGATTATTAAAATTACGTACTAATTTTTTGTTATTACATCAAATTTGCATAATATTCTGTTACAATCATATAGATTCAATTTATTTTATTCTTAGGGTTGCTTTAAGCAAAATATACTGGATTATCGGTATTGCTTTTTTAATCTTAGTATTCTTTGTAATTAGGTGCTTCCCAAACATATTGCATACAACATTTTTCATTGTAATATTTCAGATTTGTAGCACCATAATAGAGAGTATCCCCGCTAACTGAAACAGGAGCAACAGACGAAGAACTCAAGATATTGTGATATTCAAAATAATAGTCATTTTGCCATTTATAACGTATCCAAGCACCCCATGAAGCCATGAATTTTGGACTTTGTTGGATTGTCTGTTCATCTTGACTAATCTTTGTTTTTAGCCAGACAGGAATTTCGTTATCTGGAACATCAGAAAGGTTTTTCTTGCAGGAAAGGATTGCGAGTGATAACACAAATATTAATGCTATCTTTTTCATAGTTGAAAGTTTATATGGAATAAATTTTAAACAACAAAAATCACGTCAACTATCTGAAACTCAAAGGATATTTTAATATGTCTACCAAATTTATATAATTGTTTATTCAAAGTCAAGGGTGATACGAAATTTATTTTTCTATGGATTAGTATATCTGTACATGTAAAATATCCTAAAAGTTCCATTTTAATCTTGGATTAACGTTTATTAAGTAAGCCAGACCATGGTTAAATATTATTGTCTTGCGAAATAATAGCCAAATCCATCATCAATATAACCATCAGCAAGGATTATTGTATCATTTGCAACCATCTGGATTATTTTTGATTCAGATGTAATTTGACTTGCGCCAATCCCAAGTCGATTTTTTGCAGAAAATGTTATAGCATAGTCACCTAATGTCTTGAATGATTCATTTTCGTTTCTTATAAGTTTATAAGTCCCCTTTTCAATGACGGTATCATTACGGATAAATTGATAATCATTCCCTTGCTTAATGGACATGAAATTAAAATTATATGAATTGCCTCGACCAGTGATTCCGCCACCAGAACCAAAAATTCTCCAATTGCCGATTATGTCATGTTTAAATTCTAATTTTTCGCAAGACACAAGAATAATCAGCAATGTCAACGTGATTGTTAATTTGGTTCTCATATAATTGGTGTTTAGTGAATTATATAACTAAACCTATATTTGTAGATTGCCATGCAAAACCTGTTGAAATGTAAGGATGACAGTTGTATGGCGTTAATTTTCATCGTTTTATCAAATTTAAGAAATTTTCTTATCATTTTATTGAAAAGAGATTAATATTTTGTTACTCATGGAAAATACCTAAGTGTAACATTTATGACATTTTAAAACTTCCATTTTAATCTTAATATATCCTACACCTATGCGTTCCTTATAAAACAGTAATATCCCATAGGCTTCTGGACTATATGGTCTTGAAAATCGAATGCTGTAATTATGTATCATATTAATATACAGATATATAGACGACATATCGCCTCAACACTTTTTATCAGTCGTTCGGGCGGGTCTCTTTTGTCTTACTTATTATGGTTCCAGCATAAGTTCTTCAGGCCTTTTAAAATTGCTACCGGTGTTGATCAATCTACCTCCAATGCGGCAATCAAGACATCTTCTTTTTTTGCAATACTCGTTTCTTAACTGGATCAGCGCCTGAGAATCAAAGGCAGATCCGGCTTCAATACCGGCTATTTTCCAATCAGTTAGTAGAGTATTTTCTTCGGGTTTTATCTCTTCAAGAAATGAGACAGCTCTTTCGCACATTTCAAGGTCATCCCGATATTTTCCATAGACGAAAACCACAGGAATCACTGCATTAATTAAAAGTATATCCGATGCGGTTGTCCCGGCACTTTTAGATATTTTTCTGCTCTTTTTTCCGAAAACATAATGATTATCCCAGTACTCAGAGGCAGATACTTCAAATGCTTGTCTGAGAGAATCAATGTCTTTCGCCTCAATTACTTTCGAAAAAAGACCACCTGTAACTGACAGCATTGCAGCAAGTTGGGAGATTCTTATCGTCGGGAAATTGACAGGTCTGAGTTTACTGAATTTCCATAGCCAACCATGCATAGGCTTCAGGGAATATTTTGACGAAAGGATTTTGAACTCCCTTAAAAGATCTTTATAAAAATCATCATTAATGGCATTTCTGAAAAGACCTTCATCGAGCATCCCGGAAGTGCCGAAAAGCAATGCTTCGGTCTGCAACCTGTTATCAATATGTTTCCTGATTATTTTGAAAGGCAGTGAGGCGGCAAGCATCTCAAAGGGTTCTGTATTTACTCTGAAACCGAAATAACGTGAAAGGGTTCTGTAAAAGGTCTCTTCCCAATCGTTACCGGTCTCTGAAAAAATCTTTAGAATCAGGTCCGATTTATTCTGTAATCGTTCCACCACAAGGGAACTTAGCCAGTGCCTTATAAAAAATCTGTCAAGTTTTTCAATTTCACCCTGGCATGCAACAGCAAAAGGATTGTTAATCAGGTCAATGTATTTTTCGAAGACTCGATTGTCAAACTCAATTTCAGCCGTAAGAACTTCTTCTCCTCTTGCATTTCTCACCTTTTTATCTGCCTCATGAACGATGTGAAGTATCACATTGTCAAAAGCATGGTCTCTGTTATGTCCATGTGCTTCAAAGTGCGATGCCTTTACATGGATTTCCACATTACCTGCCCAGGCCGTTCCTGCAATGCGGATACGGGCATTGAAAAAGTCCGGACCCGAATCCCGGTTATATTCTCCGGGGTGAATAACTTCGATCAGATTGCCATCAGTATCT
>PMEC01000045.1:0-6836 GCA_003155705.1 Bacteroidales bacterium | reverse complement strand
AGATTTCTTTCTGAAAGATATTTTTCCATTTCAATCTGTATCTCATGTGCTTTTTCACCGGCAACTCTGTCAAAATTTTCACTGTTATCAGCGAAAATAATACCTCTTGAAGAATTTACCAGGAGTCCACATTTATTATTCATCCCGTATTTTGCGACCTCTTCGAGGCTGCCTCCCTGAGCGCCGACACCCGGAACCAGCAAAAAATGATCAGGGACTATCCTGCGGATTTCCTTAAGTATTTCAGCACGGGTGGCACCCACAACATACATAATATTATCAACTGAGCCCCATTTTTGTGAAACTGACAAAACACGTTCAAATAACCTTATCCCATCCTCATCGTGATACTGGAAATCATCTGCCCCTTTATTAGATGTAAGTGCAAGAAGCACAACCCATTTGTCATTATATGAAAGAAACGGAGCAACCGAATCCTCTCCCATGTAAGGAGCAACTGTTATAGCATCGAACGGCATATTTTCGAGAAAAGCTTTAGCGTACATTTTTGACGTGTTACCGATATCGCCTCGTTTAGCATCGGCAATTACAAAGATATCGGGATAATTTTCTTTAATGTATCTTACTGTCAGTTCAAGTGTTTTCCATCCTTCTGATCCAAGACATTCATAAAATGCAATATTTGGTTTATAGGCAATTGCATATTTGTGAGTTGCATCGATTATTCCTTTATTGAAACTTAAAACCGGGTCATTTTCTTTCAGAAGAAATGAAGGTATTTTTTCTATCTCCGGATCAAGGCCGACACAAAGGAAAGATCTTTTAGTTTTTATGTTCCCGAACAGTTGTGAATGGTTCATGCCTTATTCTTAAATATTGCTCTCTTTAAGTCTTTCTGCATTTTCCGCCATCTGGAGTTTGTCCATCACTTCCTGGATGTTTCCATCGAGGATTGATGGAAGATTATAAACGGTGAAGTTTATCCTGTGGTCAGTCATCCTTCCCTGCGGATAGTTATATGTTCTGATTTTCGCTGATCTGTCGCCGGTTGATACCATTGTCTTTCTCTTCTTTGAAATATCGTCGAGATACTTCTGATATTCCAGGTTATACAAACGGGTTCGTAGTTCTTTTAATGCTTTATCGTAATTTTTTATCTGTGACTTTTCATCCTGGCAGGTTACAACTATGCCGGTAGGCATGTGCGTAAGACGTATTGCCGAATAGGTTGTATTTACCGATTGTCCGCCAGGGCCTGATGAACAATATGTATCTTTTCGTACATCTTCATTTTTTATAACTACGTCAAACTCGCTTGCCTCGGGCAATACAACCACAGAGGCAGCTGAAGTATGAATTCGTCCCTGGGTTTCAGTCTGCGGAACTCTCTGTACACGATGAACACCGGATTCGTATTTCATTATTCCATATACTCCGTTTCCGGTTATGCTCAGAACAATTTCCTTGAAGCCGCCGGCAGTGCCTTCGGATGCATTATTTACCTCAACTTTCCAGCCTCGGCTCTCAAAATATTTGCTGTACATCCTGAACAGGTCTCCGGCAAAAATACTTGCTTCGTCACCTCCTGATCCGGCTCTTATCTCCATGACGGCATTCTTTTCATCTTCAGGATCAACAGGGATAAGTAACATTTTAATCTCTTCTTCCATTTCAGGGATACCGGTATTAAGCTGTTCAAGTTCGGCTTTAGCCATCTCCCTCATCTCTTCATCTTTCTCAGTNNTCGTATGACTCTATAATCGGCTGAAGATCTTTGTATTCCCTGTTCAGTTTGACATACCTTTCCATATCCGAGAGCACATCAGGTTTGGTAAGAAGCTCACCTACCTCAATAAACCTCTGCTTCACACCCTCAAGCCTCTCAAGTATCATGTTGTTTGCCATATAATCATAGAATTTTCAGGGTGCAAAGGTAATAAATAAGGTTGAACAGTGCAAAAGCAAAATGGCACAAAGGCGTCGGGCTTCAGGTATCTGACTTTAAGTCAATCATTAAAGCGAGGAGATTTGCAGTACTAAAGAAATATTTCAGAACGAATAGTTTTTCGAATATTTTTTAAAAATATTCGAAATTCCCGTTTTCAGAACTTATTGTAAGTTTTTTCTCTGATGAAGATTCGCAATGTCCAATGATTTTAGCTTCGAGGTTGAATACAGCAGAGATCTCAATTATTTTTTCGGCATTTTCCGGTTTAGTATATATTTCAAAACGGTGTCCCATGTTGAACACTTTATACATCTCGTCCCAGGATGTCCCTGATTGTTCTTTAATTATTCTGAATAAGGGAGGAACAGTAAACATGCTATCCTTTATAACATGAATATTATCAATAAAGTGCATAATTTTTGTCTGACCTCCTCCGCTGCAATGTACCATACCGTGAATATCTTTCCGCATTGATTCAAGAACCTTCTTAATGACAGGCGCATAGGTGCGGGTGGGTGAAAGAACGAGTTTTCCTGCATCAATCTTTAACTCCTTTATCATATCTGTCAGCCTCAATTTGCCGGAATAGACCAGGTCTCCAGAGAGCGAAGGGTCAAAGCTTTCAGGATATTTTTCCGCCAGATAGTATGCAAAAATATCATGTCTTGCGGAACTAAGCCCGTTGCTTCCCATGCCACCATTATAGTCATTCTCGTAGGTCGTTTGTCCACTGGAGGAAAGCCCTATTATTATGTCTCCCGCTTTAATATTATTGTTTGAAATTATTTCGTCTCTCCTTATCCTGGTAACAACTGTTGAGTCGACAATAATTGTTCTGACCAGATCTCCTACATCTGCAGTTTCTCCTCCAGACGAAAATATTCCAATCCCCATCTGGCGAAGTTCTTCAAGTATCTCTTCTGTGCCATTAATTATTGCTGATACAACTTCGCCGGGAATAAGATTTTTGTTTCGTCCTATTGTTGATGAGAGTAATATATTATTATATGCTCCAACGCACAGCAAGTCGTCGAGATTCATAATTATAGCATCCTGTGCGATTCCTTTCCATACAGATATATCACCGGTCTCTCTCCAATAGATATAAGCAAGGGAGGACTTTGTTCCAGCCCCATCGGCATGCATAATGTTGCAAAAATCCGGGTCGTGGCCAAGAATATCAGGAACAACTTTGCAGAACGATTTGGTATACAGACCTTTATCTAATCCTGAAATTGCAGTATGAACGTCTTCTTTTGAAGAGGAGACGCCTCTCAGATTATACTTTGAATTATCAGCCATAATTAATTATCGACATGCAAAGATAAAAAGAAGGATACGATGTTGCTGGTATGCGTTATCAGTGTCATTTCTACTCCTTCTTTCCGTTATTATAAGCCCATTCAATAGCCTGAATTAAAAGTTTTCTGAAGTTTGGGTTCTGAAAAGTCGGAGAATCATGACCAGATTGCAGGGTCACAATTCTTGCTTTCCCATAAGTTTTTGTCCAGCCGATTACCGGTGTACTTGTTGTGTCATTTGTCGTTATAAGCGGTTTCACACCAGGATCTACCCAGAAACCTTTATATGTTTCATCGAAAAGTTCAAAATCCTTAATCCCCTTTGTAACAGGATGTTCTATGTCTGAAATATTTGCCATAAAATGAATATCATGAATGTACGAACAAGCCGGGTATTTCTTGCCATTCAGAACAGTCGGTTTGTGAAAATATTTCCCACCTATTATATGCCAGTATTCCTCCCAATCATCAAAAGCACAGATACTGTGATGCAGAACAATCAGGGGTTTTCCCTGCTTTATGCAATCTGCAAAAACTACTTTTTGTTCTTCGGTTATCTTCTGCCACATATGATAGAATACAAGTACATCATATTTGTTCCTGTTCTCAGGAAGAAACATTTCAAAAGCAGATGGGAATTCAACAACCTGATAAGTTATTGTATTTCCAAAACTTGCAAACATGGCATTAAAAGTCTCATTATTATAACTGTGACCCCCTGTAATAACAAGAACACGAATCGGCTGGTCTTTTGTACTTTCTGCATTGGCCGTTAATGAAAATGAAAACAGAGTCAGGATAATTATCAGGATATTCTTCATTCTATATGAATTAGGATTTAGCGTAAAATCAAATTTAAAGAAAAATTATTATTAAGCCGGGCTGAAATTATTTCTTCGGCGATTCATAATCAGTTCTCATAACTTTGAACTCTGTTCTTCTGTTGATCTGATTGGCAATTTCCTTCTGTTCGTCATTGGCAAGAGTGTTGATATATTGCTCGGTAAGCGTTGCACCAGACTTCAGGAAAGGATATAAGGTATTTATCTCTGAATCGACAACCTTAGGTTTTGATTTTCCGTATCCTTTGGCAGCAAGTCTATCCAGTTCTATACCTTTACTTATAAGATAATCTACAACAGACTGAGCCCTCTTCTGAGACAATGTAAGGTTGTATTCTTCAGTATTTCTTGAATCGGTATGTGACATAAGCTCAATGGTCACTTTAGGATTATCGTTAAGGGTTTCGACCAGCTTGTCAAGAGTGACCATTGATTCAGGTCTCAGGTCCCATTTGTCGAAGTCATAAAAGATATTTGACAGTTCGATCGGATTATCAATAGGTGTAAGAAGGATCGTTACCATGAAGTCACGACTTTTCTCCTGACCTTTAGTTGTTACTTTCTCTTTCCCGTTCAGGTAACCTTTTTTTGAAGCAAGAAAGATATAATCAACCGCCGGCTTAAGTGCAAATTTGAAATCCCCTCCTGTTCCGGTCTCAGCCTGAAAATTGGAAGCGTCGCTGGCGATCAGTTTAACCAGGGAGCCAGGTGCAGCAACACCTGCTTTTTCATCTTTTACCAGACCTGTAACATTAAATTTCAATGGAGGCATTTCAAATGAATAGAGATCATCATTCCCTCTTCCTTTCCTGGTTGAGCTAAAAATTCCGGCTTCTTTTTCGTTCTTAAAAACAATCCCGAAGTCGTCAGCAGAACTGTTTATCGGAGGCTTCATATTCTGAACCACCCATGTTCCATCCGGCTGTGGTTTGGCTTTAAAGATGTCAAGCCCGCCCATTCCTATATGTCCATCGGATGCAAAATAAAGTGTCCCGTCATTTCTTACATAAGGGAAAAGTTCATCTCCGCCAGTATTTATATCAGGACCGGCATTTTTCGGTTTAGACCATGGTGAATTCAGTTTATCCCTGGTAACCAGATATATATCTTTCCCACCATAACCTCCTTTAATATCTGAGACAAAATATAATGTAAGCCCATCGGGTGAAATTGCAGGATGTGCAGCAATTATTGAATCTGGCATAATTCCGAGATTCTTCGGATTTGTCCAGGAATCGCCTTTCCGTTCAGCGAACATAATTGCGCAGCCCTTTTTCTCCCGCTTGCCTTCCTCACATCTGGTAAAATAAATATCTTTATAATCTGTTGAGATATTAGGAGTTCCATCCTCAAACTCGCTGTTAAGCATTTCGACAGGTACGGGGATACTCCATTTACCTTTTTTATCCAGACGACTCTCGAAGATATCCGTAAAGTTCTGTCCGGTAGCACCATGTGTTTTATTCCCGCGTGCCTCATCCCTGGATGAGGTGAAATAAATCACTCCAAAATCGTCTCTTTCAAAGGCAGGGCTGAAATCAGCATCTTTTGAGTTTATATCCTTCAGTTCATCTACCTTATAGGCTTCCGGATTCCTTAGCCATTCAGCAGCCAGGTCACATGCCCTTATTTCCTGATCAGCCCTGGGATCGGCAGGCATAAGTTGTTTATACTTCTTAAATTCATCAATGGCAGGCTGGTATTTACCATTTTTCTTAAGAGATTCTGCATACCAGTATTCTGCGTCAGGTTTTGCATAGGCAGTTTTTACTGCTTTTTTATACCAGATTTCCGCGTTCTTGGGATCGTTAATAAGACGGTAACATTCTGCTACCATGTAAACCATATCTGCTTTAGTTGCTTTATCTTTTGATTTGGAATAAGTATTTTTAAATTGGTCTATAGCAAGAAAATATTCCCCTGCATTAAAATATTCATACGCTCTTTCAACTCTTCGTTTCTGGGCAAAAGATTCCTGTGATGCAGCAATAATTAATACAATAAAAAACAGAAAAATAGATTTCATATTAAGGGCAATCCGTTATGCAGTAAAAGTAATCAATTTTATAATATTGCTATAACTAAGTAACGTGACCCAAGGTTGATTTATTATAAACAAAGAGCCCCGCAAATTGCGGGACCCCTGACCAACTATCCATGAAAAACTGAAGACTAACTATCTTGTGAAAAGCAGTTCCCTGTATTTCGGGAGCGGCCACATCTCATTGTCAACAATCAGCTCAAGTTTATCAATATGATCTCTTATCTCATCGAGATAAGGTTTCACATTCTTCTCATATGCAATAGCTTTTTTGAAATTATCGTCTATTACATTTGCTTTTCTACGTTCCTCTACCATATCATTTACCAACCTCTTAATAGCAGAGATATGATCTGAAATTGTCACAATTACCTCTTTCCTTGCTCCTGCGAGCCGTTCGAATTCAATTTCATTGAAAACCTCTTTTAACCCCTTCACATTTTCGATTAAAGACGTCATATATCTTATCGCAGTAGGAACAATATGATTGATTGCAAGATCGCCCAATACCCGTGCTTCGATCTGGACTTTCTTTGTAAACTTCTCATATTCAACTTCAACACGGCTTTCGAGTTCTTTGTCTGTAAAGATACCTGTTCCGACAAGCATCTCTCTTGATCCCTTTGACAGGTAAAGGCTTATCGACTCAGGAACACTGGTAATATTGCAAAGGCCCCTTCTCTTGGCTTCCTGATGCCATTCCTTACTATAGTTATCGCCTTCAAATAATACTCTCTCTGATT
>PMEC01000161.1 GCA_003155705.1 Bacteroidales bacterium | reverse complement strand
AAGGTATCGGAGATAAACATGTACCATGGATTCATAACGTAAAGAACACTGATGTCGTAACGGCAATTGACGATGAGGATTGCATGAGAATTCTGCGTCTGTTCAACGAGAAGGATGGTCTTGATTATTTAATATCAGTTGGCATAGATAAAAATATTCTTAAAGACCTGCATTTAATTGGGATCTCAGGGATCAGCAATATGATTTCAGCAATCAAAACAGCAAAATATTTTGAAATGACCAGTGATGATATCATCGTTACTATTGCTACTGATTCCGCTGATATGTATAAATCCAGAGTGGATGAATTAAGCGCCGAAAGAGGGAAGTATAACAACATTCAGGCTATCCGGGATTACGAAAAATGCATCCTTGGTGCTAAATGCGATTTCATGAAAGAGTTAAACTATTATGACAGAAAAGCCATCCATAACCTTAAATACTTCACCTGGGTGGAACAGCAGGGAAAAGAGGTAGAGGATCTCAACCAGCTTTGGTATGACAGGGATATCTGGAACAGCCTTTTTTTACAGGTTAACCAGTGGGACAAGCTGATCATAGAGTTTAACGAAAGAACAGG
Source organism: Bacteroidales bacterium (assembly GCA_003155705.1). GTDB lineage: Bacteria > Bacteroidota > Bacteroidia > Bacteroidales > VadinHA17 > LD21. Next base: position 4,040 of record PMEC01000161.1, on the reverse strand, counting down.
TTTGCTGACCAAAATTCTTTAATTTAGCACTGAACAAAATAATGGCCGCTCCAAAATTTGTCTTTAAATGTACCGATTGTGGTATGGAGTTCAGCATCGCTGATACATTGTATCTCTGCCCTTTTTGCAGTGAACAGAACAATACCACGAAACCACCAAGGGGTGTTTTAAAGACTCTTTACGACTATCAGAAAATAAAGAGAAAAATATCCGGGTTCAACGATTTAAAGACAAGAGGATTTATCGATCTTCTTCCCATCGAAAGCATTAACAGTCTGCCAAATCTCCGGATTGGAAAAACTCCCCTTTACACATTCGATAAAATAAATGACAGGAGTTTAAATTTTCATNNTTGCTGCTTCCACGGGAAATGCAGGTTCATCGCTGGCAGGTATCTGTGCCGCACAGGGGCAGAAGGCTATCATTTTGGTCCCTGAAACAGCTCCGGTTGCTAAGCTAACCCAAATAATAATGTATGGAGCTACTATCGTTCCCATTAAAGGAACTTATGATGAAGCGTTTGACCTGAGCATTAAGGCGACAGAGAAATTTGGCTGGTATAACCGTAACACTGCCTATAATCCGGTGACTATTGAGGGGAAAAAGTCTGTTTCTTTTGAGCTTGTTGAGGATCTTGAATTTAAAATACCAGACCGGATTTTTGTACCAGTCGGTGACGGAGTGATCATTTCAGGAGTTTACAAGGGATTTGAAGACCTTTACTTTCTAAATCTTATCGATAGGATGCCTGTTATTGTTGCTGTTCAATCAAAGGGAAGCGATAATCTCGTGAGAAATTTAGACTCTAAAGATTTTAAAATCGTTCCATCGGATACTATCGCTGATTCGATCTCAGTAGATATTCCGAGAAATTTCTACATGACAAAACAGTACATACAAAAGTATGGAGGAGAATCAGTTACGGTTTCTGATGATGAAATTATTGAAGCATCGGTGATCCTGTCCGGGAATACGGGTCTATTTGCAGAACCTGCCGCTGCAACTTCTTTTGCGGGATTACTATCATACCAAAATGACGGAAAAATTGCTAAGAAATCAAATAACGTTGTCCTTCTTACAGGAAGTGGCTTAAAAGATCTGAAATCGGTAAGCGGGATGCTTAAAATTCCTGAGTCGATTTATCCCTCAATAGATAATCTGAAAAATATGTTTTTATGATAACATATACTCTGAATGACATAAAAAGAACATATTCAGGTGATTCAGAGGTATCACTTCTCGACCATTTAAGGCTTGAGAATAAGATCACATCAGCAAAAGATGGCTGCTCAGGCCAGGGTGTATGTGGATCATGTACAGTCGAAATAAATGGTAAAGCAAAGCTGGCCTGCAGAACAAAAATGAAGGATCTGGATGAAGCGGTAATCTTTACGACTGAAGGTTTACCTGAAAAATTCAAAGAAACTGTTGCCCGAAACTTCGCTCTTAAAGGAGCTGTCCAGTGCGGTTTTTGCTCCCCCGGAATGATAATGAGAGCTAAAGGACTTTACAATATAAATAAAACCCCTACCCGACCTGAAATTATTAAAGCAATCTCCCCAAACCTTTGCAGATGTACAGGTTACGTCAAAATAGTTGATGCGATTGCATCTGCGTTTTTCGAATTAAATGGCAAAATAGTCGAAAAACCACCGGTATCTGCTTTAATCGGAAAACCTTATCCGAAATACATGGCTGTGGAAACAGCTCTGGGAAACAGAGATTTTGTCGATGATATGTATTTTGAAGGAATGGTTCACGGAGTACTAAAATTCAGCGATTATCCCAGGGCAAAGATTATAAAAATTGATATCTCCAAGGCTGAAAATTCTGATGGAGTGATAAGAGTTTTTACAGCCAAAGACATTCCCGGGGAAAAATATACAGGACTGATTTTTCAGGACTGGCCCTTAATGTTAGCTGAAGGAGAAATAACCAGCTATATAGGGGATGTTATCGCTGGTGTGGTGGCCAAAACCGAAGCTGCAGCACGTAAAGCTGTAAAACTGATTCATGTGGATTATGATGTGCTTGAAGCTGTCACCGATGTGCAGAAAGCTGCAAAACCTGGCAGTATTCAGGTGCATGAAGGAAGATCGAATGTCCTGGAAACATGCAGCATAAGTTTCGGAGATATTGAAAAAGCATTCAGAAACGCCGCATATATTTCAAGCGATGTTTATGAAACCTCGCGTATTGAACATGCTTTTCTCGAAACCGAAACAGCAATCGCCATTCCGGAAGATGATGGTATTCGATTATTCAGTCAGGGCCAGGGCGTTTATATTGACAGACAATCAGTTGCAAAACTCCTTGGTCTGCCAGAGGAAAAAGTCAAGGTAGTCCAGGTTCAGACCGGAGGTGGATTTGGTGGCAAGGAAGATATAACTGTGCAGGGGCATGCTTCATTATTTGCGTACCTTCTCAGACAGCCTGTCAGGGTTCATCTCAACAGGGATGAATCTATAATTATGCATCCGAAGCGTCACCCTGTAAGGATGGACATAAGCCTTTCTTGTGACAAGGACGGAAAACTTACGGCTGTGAAGCTCAAAGCTGTTGGTGATACCGGAGCATATGCTTCTGTCGGTACAAAAGTTATGGAACGTGTTGTGGGACATGCAACTGGCGGTTATACTATTTCTTCAGTAGACATCCAGGCTGTAACTGTTTATACAAATAATATTCCATCAGGAGCCATGCGCGGTTTTGGAGTTCCACAGGTTGTATTTGCAATTGAAAGCTGCATTGATGAGCTATGTAAAATGGGAGGTTTTGACAGATGGCAATTCCGGTTCAATAATGCCCTTGAGGATGGTGCCAAAACTTCCACCGGGCAGATTTTGCGGGGAGTCGGCCTGAAGAAAACGCTTCTTGCTGTTAAAGATGTTTTCCAGAATGCCGGATATGCCGGAATAGCTTGTGGCATAAAAAATACAGGCGTTGGCAATGGATTAATTGACGATAGCGAAGTAAAAATCCACATAGTTTCCGGCAAAAAGGTGATAATAAATCATGGCTGGTCTGAAATGGGACAAGGAATTCATACTATGGCCATTCAGTTCCTGCATCAGGAGACAGGGATACCTCCCGAAATAATCGAGGTTAAAGTTGAAACTGATGTTGATGTTCCGACAGGTATGACAACTTCTTCACGAGCTACAGCACTTGTCGGAAATGCGATTATCGATGCCTCAAAGAGATTGAAAGAAGATCTGAAGCATGGTTCTTTAGCACAACTTGCCGGTCGAGCTTACAAGGGAAAATATGTCTGCAACTGGACCTGCAAACCCGGCACTGATACAGACAAACCTGTCATCCATTTTGCGTATGGCTATGCTACCCAGGTAGTTATCCTGAATGAGAAAGGAGAAGTCAGTAAGATAATCGCAGCCCATGATGCCGGTAAAATAATTAACCGGATGCTCTTTGAAGGACAGATTGAAGGCGCTCTCCATATGGGAATGGGGTATGCTCTGACTGAGGACTTACCTCTTAAGGATGGGAGACCGGTCAGTCTGAAATTTAAAGATCTGGGAATTCTTAGAGCCAATGAGATGCCAGAAATGGAGATAATCGGCATTGAAGAGAAAGATCCCGTCGGGCCGTACGGTGCTAAAGGAATTGGTGAAATTGGCCTTGTCCCTACCGCAGCCGCATTTGCGGGTGCATTCTATGCTTTCGATGGTATTAAAAGAACAAAGCTTCCCCTGAAACTGAAGCAGGGGAGATAGGGAGAAACAGGAAGGGGCAGATTGAAAAACAGGGTTTACCCGGAGAGATATAATAACTCAATTGATGAGAAATCATGCCAGTTTTACTTAAAAACGCCACATATATAGACTGGAAGACGCTGGGATTCAGTCATGTAAACATTCTTGTCGAAAAAGACAAAGATGCGATTCAATTTATTGAAAACACTCAACAGGTGCATGATAAACCTGATCTCGAAGTACTTGAATGCAAAGGGAAACTGGTGACCAAATCTTTCGCAGTCGGGCATCATCATTTGTATTCGACGCTATCCCGGGGGATGAATG
>PMEC01000200.1 GCA_003155705.1 Bacteroidales bacterium | reverse complement strand
ACAATTCTGTAATTCAATTCAGTTTCGTTTTTCAATCATTTTATTACCTTTATCAGATGAATCTAAATAATTTATTTATGAAGAAAATTTTACCATTTATTTTAGTTTTAACAATTGTAATGGCAGGTTGTGGTTCGTCTAAAAAGCAACTGGAAAAGGGAAATTATGACGCTGCGATCGAGAAATCAGTAAAACAATTGCGAAAAGATAAATCTGACAAAAAGCAAATAGCAGTCCTGGAAAGTGCATATAATATTGCAAATGAACAGGATAATGAAAGAGTCAGATTCCTAAAGATGGAGGGAAAACCTAATAACTGGGACGAAATCTACCAGACATATAAAAGACTGAGTGACAGACAATCACTTGTCCGCACCGTGACACCGCTGAACGATGGCGGAAGACCGGTAGAGTTTCCATATGTGGATTACATGCAGGATATGGTTACAGCTAAACATAATGCCGCAGATTTCTATTATGCCCATGGAATCGAATTGATGAAAAGTAATATAAAGGAATCGTTCAGACAGGCCTATTATGAATTTATAAGAGCTAAAGATTATGTAGGTGACTACGAAGGAATTGATGCTAAAATAGTGGAGTCAAAATTCAAAGGCATGAGCAGGGTATTTGTTTCTGTCCAGAATTCTTCAATCCTGAAATTTCCGAAAGAGTTTGAAGATGGCCTTCTTGCTCTCGATCTCCCTAACCTTAATTCAGAATGGGTAGAGTATTATACGCAGAATTTGAACAATAATACCGAGTATGATTATTTTGTGAACGTGAATGTAAGGAATGTGGCCGTCAGCCCCGATCAGACTATTCCGATAGATTCTGTCTTTAAAAAGGATATTGAGGATGGTTATTCTTATGTGCTCGATAAAAAAGGAAACGTGATGAAGGATACACTGGGGAATGACATCAAGCAGAAAAAGTATAAAACTGTTCAGTGTGCCCTTGCTGAAACTGTTCAGAGAAAAGCATGCCGCATCGATGGAGATATTGAGGTCATCCAGATGAATCCTAACAAGACTTTGAAAAAAGATCCCATTGGCTCACAGTCTAACTTCGAGAATATATCATCACGGGCACTTGGCGACCTGCAGGCACTTAATCAACAGCAACTGGCAAGGACCAAATCACAGATTGTCCCTTTCCCTACAGATATTGAGATGGTAGTAAGATGTTCCGAATCACTTAAGAAGGCAATCCGGGGAGTTATGATGAATAACAAGAGGTTTATTCAATAAAAGCTGAATTACCTATTAACATAATATATTAATAAAGTGAGGGTGTCTCAAAAGTATTGATTNNTAGCCCCCCAAGGGGGGAATTATAACTATCTGTAAATCAAAAAGTCCCACTTGGGGGATTTAGGGGTAAAAACAAAAATAGAGGGCTTATGTGACACCCTCATTATTTTACAGTCTTTAATGATCGAAACTTACAAAGAGCAGGAGAAAGCAATTCTTGTCGGGTTAATTTACCCGGGACAGGATGAAAATGAAGTAAATGAGTTTCTTGAAGAACTTGCTTTTTTGACTGATACGGCAGGCGCTGTTCCGGTAAAAAGATTTGTTCAGAAGCTTGACGCACCTAATCCAAAAACATTTGTCGGTGCCGGTAAAATAGAAGAGATTGCCGCTTTTGTTGAAGAAAACAGGATTGATATTGCCATATTTGATGATGAACTATCTCCCAGCCAGCTTCGTAATATTGAAAAAGAATTGGGCTGCAGGATACTGGACCGGACAAACCTTATTCTTGACATTTTTGCCGGAAGAGCAAGAACATCCTATGCAAGAACCCAGGTAGAAATGGCTCAATATAAATATCTTCTTCCACGCCTGACAAGAATGTGGACTCACCTTGAAAGACAGAGAGGCGGCATCGGCCTAAGAGGTCCGGGAGAGACAGAGATCGAAACTGACAGGCGGATTATCAGGGACAAAATTTCAAAGCTTAAAGAGCAGCTTAAAAAGATCGATGTTCAGATGTCTATGCAAAGAAAGAACCGTGGTAATATGGTCAGGGTTGCCCTTGTCGGATATACAAATGTCGGTAAGTCAACCATTTTAAATCTGTTGAGTAAGTCTGATGTTTTTGCCGAAAATAAACTATTCGCAACACTCGATACAACGGTTCGTAAAGTGGTGGTTGGCAACCTGCCGTTTCTTCTATCCGATACCGTCGGGTTCATCAGAAAACTGCCCCACGAACTGGTAGAAGCATTTAAATCTACACTCGATGAGGTCAGAGAATCTGATCTTCTGGTCCATATTGTAGATATATCACATAAAGGTTTTGAGGATCAGATCAGGATAGTAAATGAAACACTGCGTGAATTGGGATCTTCCGATAAACCGGCAATTCTGGTTTTCAATAANNCAAAAGAAAACTACTCACTGCCGGATCTTAAAAAAACATGGATGGGTTCAGATAAAAATTTGAAAACGGTTTTTATTTCTGCCGTTACAAAAGAAAATGTGGATGAGCTGAGAAATATTCTTTATGAAGAGGTGAAAAAGATACATATAAAGAGATATCNNTTCTATTTTACGGACTGAGAAAAAAGTAGGATTTTTAAACCCCCCATCTGGGGGGCTGAAATAAAAGTAGATTTGAATTTTCTATTTTACGGACTGAGAAAAAAGTAGGATTTTTAACCCCCCCATTTGGGGGGCAGGAAGAAAACTTAAAGTTCCCCATCTGTGGAAAAAGTTGATATCTTCAAGTCCCCCATTTGGGGGATTTAGGGGGTTAGTAAAGCTTATTTTCTAACATATATTCTGCAATCTGGATAGCATTCGTGGCTGCTCCTTTTCTTATGTTATCTGATACCACCCACAAATTCAGACATTTCTCTTTAGAAAAATCCCTGCGCAGCCTTCCGACAAAAACTTCATCGCGGTTATGAGCAAGAATTGGCATTGGATATTTGTGTTCTGACGGATTATCAAAAACAACCACCCCCGGAAAATTGGTCAGGAGATTTCTGACATCATCAAGATCGTATTCCTTCTCAAATTCGATATTAACTGCTTCTGAATGTCCCCCCACAACAGGTATTCTGACCACAGTAGCAGTCACCTGTATTGTTTTATCCCTCAGTATTTTACGAGTCTCATCAACAAGCTTCTGTTCTTCAGTGGTATATCCCGATGGCAGCCAGGAACCACCAAAAGGAAAGCAGTTCATATCAATCTGATGAGGATAAGCCATTTCTCCCTTGATTCCCTGTCTCTCATTTTCCATCTGAGTCACAGCTTTCACACCTGTACCTGTAACTGATTGATAGGTTGCAACAACCACCCTTTTTATTCTATAAGCTTCATGAAGCGGAGCAAGCGCCATAACCATCTGAATTGTTGAGCAATTAGGGTTTGCTATTATCCTGTCACCTCTCTTAATCACATCGCTGTTGATTTCGGGTACAATCAGGGGAATCCCCGACTCCATTCTCCATGCTGCAGAGTTATCAATAACAACTGTTCCATTCTCAGCAAAGACAGGTGCCCATTCTTTAGATGCGGCGCCTCCGGCTGAGAAAATTGCAAAATCGGGTTTTGCCTCGACAGCCTCCATAACACTCACCACTCTAACAGGTTTGCCTCTGAAAATGACCTCTTTGCCAACAGATTTTACTGAGGCTGCCGGGATTAACCGGGTTACAGGAAAATTTCTCTCTTCCAGTACNNTCCAAAAAATTTGTTAATTAAAAGAAATTTGCGAAATTTACTTTTGTATAAAACTTTCAAAATTAACTTTTTTTTCAATCTGTCCCGCTGCATGAAAAAAGTAATTTTGTATTTATTATTTATACCTGCATCTCTGTTTTGTCAGGTATCTGATAACTTTGAAACCGCCAATCTGAAAAAATGGACCGAGAGTGTCGCAGGCCATTGGAAAGCTGATTCAATCGGCTCTATTTCAGGCAAATATTCTCTTCACCAGATTTTTGATAATCCAGCTGCAGGTACAGATCAGATCGGAATGCCCCTAACAAACCTTGAACCATCGATGGGATTGACAAAATGGTCTTTTAAAATTAAGCATGGTTATGATCCTTCAGCTTCAAATAACTGGGGCGTCTTCCTGATTTCGGATGATGAACCTTTGTCTATGATCCCGGGCGGCAAAGTAAATGGATTTGTCATAGGCGTTAATCTCACGGGAAACGATGATACCCTGAGATTATGGAAAATAAAAAACGGAACTTTATCGATTGTTCTGAATACAGGAATTAATTGGGAACGCAATATAGGGTCAAAATCTCCGGCGACAGTCAGTGTTGAAAGATCACAGACGGGATTATGGAAAACAGGTGTGTTTTCTTCGGCGGGAACTATTATTAATACTGCTACTGGTATTGATATTGAATTATTTAATGCTGAATGGTTTGGGGTTTATTATAAATACACATCGACATGCGACAGACTTCTCTGGGTCGATGATATAAGCATTGATGGAGTATATTATGAAGATAAAATGCCGCCGGAAATTATTAAGTGTATAAATGACACTTATTATTCTGTTGAACTGACATTGAATGAAGAACCGGCTGCAGGATTCTTTATGGCAAGTGATTTTTCATGGAATGGAATATCTCAGACAGCTCGTGATGCAATTAAGATCAGCCCTGTCTCTGTAAGATTATTGTTTGATAAACGCTTCATTAATAAAACAGAAAATAATATTATTATCAGCTCTTTATGTGACAGGAAAGGAAACTGTAATAATAATGTATCTGTAAGTTTTACTCCGGTATGGGCTGAACCGGGAGATGTAGTAATTTCAGAAATAATGGCTGATCCTGTGCCGGCAGTTTCTCTTCCTGAAAGGGAATATCTTGAAATACTGAACAGGACAGACTTTCAATTCAATCTTAAAAACTGGAAGCTGACGAGTGAAACATCTGATGCAGTTTTCCCCGAAACAATTATTAAGCCAGGTGAACGATTGATAATTTGCCAGATGCAGGATACTTCATTATTTACAAAATATGGAAGAGTAACCGGAGTCAAATCATTTCCTGCTCTGACAGATGCCGGTCGAACGATAATTTTATCTGATAGTTTGGGGAGTCTGATCCATGGGGTTGACTATAGTTCAACATGGTACGGAGATGACCTTAAAAAAGATGGAGGATGGTCGCTGGAAATGATAGATCCTGAATTCCCGTTCTTTTCTGACGGCAACTGGTCGGCCTCAGTTTCAAAGTTTGGTGGAACTCCGGGAAGTCCTAATTCAGTAAATCGTTCTAATCCCGATTTAACATTTAAGGGCATAATAAATGCTTTCCCCGGTGATAGCAGTTATCTGATAGTTTCTTTTTCTGAACCTGTTAAAAATCTGGCTGAATCCGTTAACGGAATCAAAATTGATGATAATGATATTCAGTCGGTTCATGTAAGTGACCCGCTAATGAAAGAATTTGTCATCAAACCATTCAATCCATTTATCAGACATCAGCAATACTCTCTTAAAATTCCAGGGACAGTGACGGATTTTGCCGGCAACTTTCCGGAGGTCGGTAATTTTGTTTTTGGCATGCCCGAGAAGACTGTAAAAAGTGATATTGTGTTTAATGAAATCCTGTTTAACCCATTGCCAGGCGATGCCGATTATATTGAATTGTACAATTCTTCTGAAAAAATCATTGATGCATCGGAATTATTACTTGTTTCAGTAAATGAAATGGGAAACTACTCTTCAACTATTACATTATCAAGTGTTAACCGAGTAATTCTCCCCGGTTCTTTTTATGTAATTACTACCGACCGGAAGGCGCTTTTAAACAGATACTTTTCCTCGTGTGAGAAAAATATTTTTCAGGTCAGCCAGCTTCCTTCAATGCCGGATGACAAAGGCCATCTTATCCTGTTCAACCGTGAGCTTGAGTTAATTGATGAGGTTTCGTACAATGAAAAGATGCATTATTCCCTTCTTTCAGGGCATGAAGGAATTTCCCTTGAGAAGATAAGGCCTTCTGTTCTCTCGTCCGATCCCGCAAACTGGCATTCTGCTTCAGAAACGGCAGGCTGGGGAACCCCCGGAGCGCCTAATTCAATTTATTCTGAAAAGCAGGTGACTGATGATAGAGTTGTTTTTTCTTCAACCAGGATAACCCCCGATAATGACGGCCATGAAGATCTACTTGTTATTGATCTTAACCTTAAAGGCATGGGGAACATTGTCAGTGTAACAATTTATGATGAAACAGGCAACTTTATCCGGAAACTTGCCAATAACCTTCTGGCCGGATCAACGGCTGCAATTACCTGGGATTGTACCGCGAAGGATGGTTCATTGGTTAACAC
>PMEC01000188.1:21877-28063 GCA_003155705.1 Bacteroidales bacterium | reverse complement strand
TTGATTTACAGATAGTTATAATTCCTCTATTGGGGGGCTCGGGGGTAAATCATTACTTTTTAAACACCCTTTTTTATTCGACATATATTAGAAGGAATTATTTGTAATTTTACAAAACCAATAAAAATAATTATATGCAATTATAAAAATAATATTCTAATCGCTTGAAAATCAATTTTCCACCCCATCCCCAAGGGGAGNNGGGGAGTAAATTGATTTTCTTCGCGCCCCATGGGGCCGGGGTAAACGAAGAAAATCAATGAATTTGTTTATAAGGTTCCAAAATTCAATTCAATTAAAATTACAAAATGATTGATTTTCTGAAATATATTAATGATCCTGATATTAAAAAAATTGCTGAAAATGTTGCAGTAAATCAAAGAATAACTCCTGAAGAAGGACTTATGCTGTACAAAAAAGCCGATCTTCCCCTTCTCGGTGTTCTTTCACGCATTGTCAGACACCGGCTTAACGATAACTATGTATATTTCAACAGGAATTTTCATATAGAACCTACAAATAAGTGCGTTTTTAACTGCCGTTTCTGCTCATATCATAAGCCTGCCGGAGATCCTGAAAGCTGGGAATACAGTATTGACCAGATGCTGGATATCGTGAAAAGTTTTGATAACAAAGATGTTACAGAGGTCCATATCGTTGGTGGTGTTCATCCGGAACACGATCTGCATTACTACGGAGCCTTGTTAAAAAAGATCAAGCAACACCGGCCTTCACTGCACATCAAAGCATTCTCTGCTATTGAGCTTGATTATATGATCACATCTGCAGGTTGTACTATTGAGGAAGGATTAAAAATCCTTAAAGATTATGGACTTGATTCAATTCCCGGCGGAGGTGCTGAAATTTTCGATGAAGAGCTGAGAAAGAGAATCTGTGATGAGAAATCCACCTCAGAACAGTGGCTTGCAATCCATGAAACAGCTCATAGATCAGGTATTCCTTCAAATGCTACTATGCTTTACGGACATATAGAAAACTACAACCACAGGATAGATCATATGGAGCGGTTAAGAAAGCTCCAGGATAAAACACACGGATTCAATGCCTTCATACCGCTTAAATATAAAAAGCTTAATAACAATATGTCATATCTTGGAGAGGTAAATATTCTTGAAGATCTCAGGAACTATTCAATATCAAGGATTTACCTCGACAATTTTCCTCACATAAAGGCATATTGGCCAATGGCCGGTAAAGAGACTGCTCAGCTTAGCCTTTCTTTCGGTGCAGACGATATGGACGGAACTATTGATGATACTACAAAAATCTATTCGATGGCCGGCTCTGAAGAAGAGAATCCTGTCATGAAAACAGAAGATATCTGTAAACTTATCCGTGAAGCGGGTTTTATCCCGATCGAAAGAGATACGTTGTACAATGTTATTAAGGAATGGTAATTGCCGACAGACATCTAACGGAGGTAAACTTAATATAATTTTATCTTTACATTTGCGTTATTAATCTGCATAATTTTGAGTATGGGCTTAAAAAGTTTTCTCTTCAGCAAAATCTTCGTAAAGAATCTGGCACTTGCTGCTGCATTAGCTGTTGGCATGATCATGATCCTGCTTATCTGGCTGAATTTCTATACAAGACATGGACAGGCCAGACCTGTACCCAGCTTTTATGGTCTGACACTGAAAGAAACTGCAAAACTTGCAAGTAAAAACAAGCTTAAGTTCGATGTAATAGATTCTGTATATACGACGGTTGTGCCGAGCGGATGTGTTGCGGAACAAAATCCCCCTCCGGGTTTTAAAGTAAAGAAGAGAAGAAGGATATTGCTGACTATCAATGCATACAATCCCGAAATGGTTGGAGTCCCGAATCTGGTCGGCCTTCCACAAAGACAGGCAATAGCGATGATACAGAGTGCAGGCCTGGAGATTGGACAACTTAGGTATATTCCGGATCTGTCGGTAGATTTCGTTATTAAACAACTTCATAATGGTAAGGAAATTGCAAATGGCGACTCCATACAGAAAGGATCAGTTATTGACCTTGTCCTGGGGAAAGGGTTAAGCAACCAGAGAACAGCAGTACCCAATCTGATGGGGCTGAAGCTTGATGCAGCCAAAAATAGAATCCTTGGATCATCACTAAACCTTGGTGCCAATATTTATGACAACAGTATAGCCTCAGCAGAAGATACATTGAAAGCGTTCGTCTTTAAACAGAATCCTGAGTATAAAGAAACTTCGACGCTTCAACTTGGATCAATCATATATCTCTGGCTTACAGTTGATTCCACTAAATTGCCTGTTGATTTAACCTTAGTCGTGACTCCAGATACTCTTAAAACTAAAGTGAAGAACAGGGAGGCGCCTAACAAGATCAGATGAACAGACTGATTCTTCCAAATATAATCCTATTTGTATTTTGTCTGGCAACTGTTGAAGCTCAGGAAGTTGTCATAGGCTTGCAATCAAATCCGCTGATCAGGTCTGCATGGGAAAAATCGGATAAAAGAAAAAGTTTAAAGGTATATGATACACTTAATCTTCCATTCTTTGACGATTTCTCAAAGCCGACTGTTTATCCTGACCAGTCCAAATGGCTGGATAATTTTGTTTTTATTAACAATACATATTCCAATCAGCAAAAAACTGCTGGTGTTGCTACCTTCGATGCACTTGACAACACAGGAAGATTATATGAGACGGCGTCATCTTATCAGTTTATGGCTGACCATCTGACTTCCAGGCCGATTAAACTAAATTATTCTCTGGCGGATAATATCTATTTCAGCTTTTTCTATGAGCCCGGCGGATTGTCAGATGAACCTGAACCACAAGATAGTCTCACACTTCAGTTTTATGCTCCCGGTGAAAATAAGTGGTACTCAATTTGGAGGGCAGCAGGCTCACCTGTCCAACCCTTCAGGGCGGTTATAATTCCGGTTAATAATCCACGGTTTTTACAGTCAGGCTTTCAGTTCCGGTTCATCAATTATGCCAGTCTAAGTGCTTTCACAGGGGATCCCTCAATGATTGGTAATTGCGATATATGGAACATAGATTATGTTCTGCTTGATAAAAACAGGAATGGTGCTGATACTATTCCTCATGACGTTGCATTTACGCTTCCGGTCCGGTCAGCGCTGAAGACATATGAAGCTATGCCATGGCGTCAGTTCAGACAGGTATTTCTGTCTGAAATGGGACCGTGGGTTCAAATACACTATCGAAATAACGATAAGATAATCAGGAATGTAACCCGCAATTTTGAAATAACAGATATATACAAAAATGCCCTGGTGCACTCATTCTCAGCCGGTGCAACAAATATAAAACCAGACACCAGTATTGATTACAATGCCAGCCTTATTTATACATTTAACTCAGACTTTACTGATTCAGCCTTATTCAGGATCAAGAGCTATTTGATAACAGACATTTTTGATCCCAAGCAAAATGACACAATAGTTTATTATCAGAAATTTGGCAATTCTTTTGCTTTTGATGACGGAACGGCAGAGAGCGGTTACGGTATTAACGGCCTCGGGTCAAGAAATGCAATGGTCGCATACCGGTTCAAATCATTTGTACTTGATACCCTGCGAGCTATTCAGATTTGTTTCAACGACAGCTATCAGAATGCAAATCTCAGATCATTTGATCTGATGGTCTGGCCTGATAATAATGGTATTCCGGGCGATGCAGTTTATACCCAGGAAAATATGATGGTTCAGCAGGGTAATGGAATAAATGGATTTTACACATACGTTCTTGCCAATCCTGTGCCTGTCTATGGCAATTTTTATGTCGGGTGGAAACAGATATCCGAGACATTTCTTAACGCCGGATTTGATATGAATACTATGAATAACGGTAAACAGTTTTACTGGCTAAATGGCAACTGGAATCTATCGCAGGCAAAAGGCAGCCTGATGATAAGACCGGTAGTAGGCGCTCCGGTCAAAACGACATCTATACAGGATTTGATAGCAAAAAACAGTACCTTGAAAATCTGGCCTAATCCTGCAAAAGATAAAATCAATATAGATCCGGGTGAAGCTTTACAATTTACTTCACAACCAACAATCAGAATCTTAGATATAAGGGGAAGTGAAGTGATGAAAACTTCTTTTAGTGAGCAATTTGATGTTTCCTCACTTCCGGATGGTATTTATTTTATTATCCTGAATATCAATGGCAAACTGATAAAGCAAAGCCGGTTTGTTAAAATAAAATAGTTAAAAATGATTGAAGAAGAGATTCAGGATCAACAAGAGCTGTTTGAACACCACAGGTTTAAAGCAGACCCTGGTCAGTCGGTTCTGAGAATTGATAAATTCATTGCTGTACGTCTTGAGAACACCTCCCGCACGCGTATTCAAAACGCCGCAAATGCCGGAAATATTCTTGTAAATGATGTGCCCGTAAAACCTAACTACAAAGTTAAACCGGGTGATATTATCCAGATTGTACTTCCAACACCTCCACGGGAGATTGAGCTCATTCCTGAAAACATACCAATTAATATCTTATATGAAGATGACGATGTGATAGTTGTTAACAAGGAACCTGGTATGGTTGTCCATCCTGCTTATGGTAATTACACTGGAACGCTGGTCAATGCTCTGATGTGGCACTTCAAAGATCTTCCTCTTTTCCAGTCAGGGGAACTGAGGCCGGGGCTGGTTCATAGAATTGATAAAAATACTTCAGGGATACTTCTTATTGCTAAAAATGAATTAGCACATAACAGGCTTGCAAAACAATTCTTCGACCGTACAACTGACAGAAAATATGTTGCTTTTGTATGGGGAACGCCTGATCCGGCTGAAGGGTCAATTATTGGTAATGTTGGCAGGAACCCGAAAGACAGGAAAATAATGCATGTCTTTCCGGATGCCAGTCTTGGCAAACACGCGGTTACGCATTATAAAGTAATAGAGAATCTTGGCTATATTTCAATGGTGGAATGTAAATTAGAGACTGGAAGAACTCACCAGATAAGGGTGCATTTAAGTTATATCAAGCATCCGTTGTTTAATGATGGCGAATATGGTGGTGATAAGATCCTGAAAGGTACCACATTTACAAAGTATCAGCAATTTGTCAGGAATTGTTTTGCAATTCTTCCACGCCAGGCGCTTCACGCAAAGTCACTTGCATTTGATCATCCTGTTACAAGGAAAAGACTTTCATTTGATTCCGAATTACCTGATGATATGAAGATTGTTGCAGAGAAATGGAGAAATTATATTTCTGGAAGAGATGCAGCCCAATAGCAAAATTTAATCATTTCAATCTTTAGCTTTTGGTTGCTTAAACTTCTCGGAGCCCTTTGCCCTGTGCCCTATGCCCTGAGCCGTCAACTACCAGCTTCCCCCGGCGCCTCCGCCTCCAAAGCTTCCCCCTCCAAATCCGCCAAAGCCACCACCGCCACCTCCTCCTCCGGAGAATCCTCCCCAGCTGCCGTTGTGTGAATTCCTGCCTGAATTCATCATTCCCATTAACATCCAGAATGGTAAACCAGTCCGGCTGATATTGTTATGATTTGACCTGCCTGAATTTCTAAGAAGCATAATTATAAACATTATAAAAATGAAAATGCCGAAAGGCGCTGATCTGGCAGTATTACTTTTAATCCTTTTCCCGTATTGAGCAGCAGTATATTCTCCCCTTGCAAGAGCCATTATTGTTGTGGTTGCCTTATTAAGTCCACCATAATAATCACCCCTTCTGAAAGCCGGAAGAATGTCATTATCAACTATCGGGGCACAGGTCAGATCCGGGATAGCTCCTTGAAGTCCGTAACCCGGTGCTATCTGAACCTCACCCTGTGAATCAGGTGTTTTCGGTTTAACCAGAATCAGAACCCCATTATTAAGTTGTTTCCTGCCAATGCCCCATTTTTCACCCAGACGCTGAGCGTAATCTGCCTTATCGTAACCTTGCAGATCTTTGACAATTACTATAGTTATCTGTGTGGAGGTCGAATCATCAAGAGCAACCAGTTTATGTTCAAGCATATTTTGTTCACCGGAGCTAAGTAATCCGGCAAAATCATTTACAAGTCTCGGAGGAACCGGCTTGGCAGGAAGATCCTGCGAAAGAGCACATGTTAATCCTGTCAAAATGAGAATAAGTGTAAAAAATACACTTAATAATACTTTCCTTTTCATTTTGTTCATTCTCCTTTCGGTTTATCAAATGA
>PMEC01000188.1:19861-21835 GCA_003155705.1 Bacteroidales bacterium | reverse complement strand
ATTATTGCAAATTTCCTGTCCTTAACGGCAAAATAAAAAAGGACTCCGTTACGCAGAGCGGTTTTGTACATACCCAGTTTTTTAAACACCCAGGCAGCTCTGTCGAGAACATCACCTTTGAAAGAGGTTTCTATATGTACCCTTATCTCCCCGGATGTTTCCTCTTCAGCTGTTTTTATAGCAGATAAAATTTGTTCCTGCTGCTCTTTGGTGAAGAAAGATGAAGCTTTCATTTTTATTCCCTGTATGACTAGAATTTAACTTCGGGAGCCTTCTCAGCGCCTTCAGTCGATTTGAAATAAGGCTTAGCCTGGAAAGAAAACATCCCTGCAATGAAGTTCTGGGGGAATCGCTTGATATAAGTATTATAGGACAATGCCACTTCATTGAATTTTCTCCTTTCAACAGATATCCTGTTTTCAGTTCCTTCAAGAGTAACCTGCAGATCCCTGTAATTCTGAGTGGCTTTCAGTTCAGGATATTGCTCAACAACAACCATTAGTCTTGCTAGTGATGAACTAACCTGATTTTGAGCTTGCTGGAACTGCGCCATTGATTGTTCGTTCAGGTTTTTCGGATCAATTGTAACTGATGTAGCTTTCGCTCTTGCTTCAATGACCTGTGTAAGTGTCTGCTGTTCAAAGTTCGCAGCGCCTTTCACTGTATTTACGAAATTGGGTATCAGATCAAGTCTGCGCTGATATTGTGTTTCCACATTTCCCCACTGGCTGGTTACCGATTCACCCATAGTAACCATCCCGTTATAGGCTTTTACTCCCCAGAGTACTGCACCAAGTATGAATAAAGCAATTACAGCACCGATAATTACACCTATTAAACAACCTCTTTTCATGATTAAATATTTTTAGAAATTTCCTCAAAGGTAATACATCTGCAGGTTATTCAATATTCAGCAAATAGAATAATTTTGTCCCGCCTTGTCAGGTGAGAGACGCTGGAATTTTTCCTGAAGTACCAGGTGAATCGTACCGGCGACTGATTTAAAACTCCTTCTCTAAACTTTAGATTCTCATAAATGACTAAATTTGATTTAAATTCTTAAAAACTCAGGATGAAAACAATTGCAATAGTTGCCGGAGGTGATTCCTCAGAATTTGAAGTATCCATAAAGAGCGCTAACGAAGTTGGCAGAGTACTCTCTTCAAGATATATGGTTTATATTATTATGATAAAGGGAACCAACTGGTACTGGGAGGATTCCAAGGGAAGGTACCATAATATAGACAAAAATGATTTCACTCTGATTACAGACGAATACAGGATAAGATTTGATGGCGTTTTCATTGCTATTCACGGAACTCCTGGCGAAAATGGGCTGCTCCAGGGATATTTCGATATGATGGGCATTCCATATACAAGCTGCAGCTCTTTCTGTTCCGCTTTGACTTTCAATAAGCAGGCAACGAAACTCTATCTCAAAGAGTATAAGATCAGGATGTCAGAAGCTATTTTGATCAGAAAAGGAGAAAAGATTGACATTGAGTCAATTATTAAGAAAACAGGACTTCCAAGTTTTGTCAAGCCGAACGACAGCGGATCAAGCTTCGGGGTAACCAAAGTGAGACAAAAAGAGGATTTAATGGCGGCGATTGAAAAAGCTTTCAAAGAGAGTAATGAAGTGATGGTTGAAACATTCATGAAAGGAAGGGAAGTGGCATGCGGCGTGGTAAAAACAAAGAATAAGAATATGGTTCTGCCTGTAATTGAAATAATCAGTAAGAACGAATTCTTCGATTATGAGGCTAAATATACACCCGGAAGATCAGATGAGGTTGTTCCTGCAGATATACCAGAAAAGATAACTTCTGAAATTCAAAGACTCAGCTCNNCAGTTCCGGGGATGACTGCAGAAAGTCTCGTACCAAAGGAAGCTGCTGCAGCAGGTATCTCCCTGGAAGAATTGTATTCGATGGTTGTGGAAGATATGTTTTAAAGAGGCTCAGGGCGAAGGGC